>JANOTJ010000085.1:0-2818 GCA_031416295.1 Chloroflexota bacterium | reverse complement strand
ATTTGGCCCCACCGTGATCATTCCCAGACCGCGTTGCCCTGCGTGGAGATCTCGTAGCGGTAGCCGCCGGTCACCCGCGCGATCGACCAGAGGCCGTGGCGCGGCAGATGCAGGGAACACGACGATGTCGCCGACCTGCATGGCGTCGGGCTGGCTCGGCAGCAGGCGTCGGTTGCCGCGCCAGGCGTCCTGCTGGTATTTCGGCAGACGGACGCCCCATCGTCGGAGGTCGGCCAGGTGCTCGAGATCGAGGCCAGGTCGATAGCCCCATCCCTGCCGCAGTCGACCGGCCTGCAGCTCGCTCCAGAAGAGAGTGCGCCGCTGCTGGTCGGTCCGGAGCGCCCAGTAGCGGGTCAAGGCAATCAGTTTACGGACGAATGGTCGCTCGACTGTGGTGGAAGGGACGGGCGAGTTGGCCTCCCCCTTGCCAAGACGCCATGCTAGAGATAGTCTATGTGCACTTACTGATGTAGAGAAGCACTATCGTGTCGATGGATATCGCCAGGACCGCAGGAATAAGCGAAGTTGGCCGGGGTCGCCTCGGCCAGCTTGTACGCGCGATCCCGGGTCCCATCCGCATCGCCGACGCGGGTCGCGTCCTGGATCTCAACCCGCAGAAGACCGCCTGGCTGCTCTCTGCCTGGGTGCGCCGCGGGTGGCTTCAGCGGCTTGCGAGGGGTGTCTACGTTCCAGTCTCCATCGAAGCCCGGGTTGGCACTCGGCCGGCGGCGGATCCATGGGTCGTCGCGGCGGCGGTCTTCGAACCGTGTTATGTGACAGGCTGGAGCGCGGCAGGTCAGTGGGACCTCACTGAACAGCTCTACCGCGTCACCGCGGTCGTCAGTGCCCGCCGTCTCCGAAACCGGCAGCCCACTGCCGGCGGAGCCGAGTTTCTCGTGATCACCCGACCTCTGCCTGTTGAGGGAAGGGTCGCGGTCTGGCGCCAGGGAGTCCGCGTCGAGGTGGCGGATCCGGCCCTTACCGTCATCGACATGCTCGATGATCCGCGACTCGGACCGGGAACCCGCGAGGCAAGCAGAACCGTTTCGGCGTACCTCCGGAGCGAGCGACGTGATGACGCCGCAGTGATCCGGTATGGCGACGCCCGCGGCAACGGAGCCGTCTTCAAGCGGCTGGGCCTCTTGGTGGAGCGGCTCGCGTCGGACGAGATCGACCTTCTCAGCGCCTGCCGAGATCGACTGACCGAGGGCTACGCCAAGCTCGATCCGGGAGTCGACGCGCCCGGCACGCGTCGCAAGCGCTGGCGAGTGATCGAGAACGTCCGGATCCCACAGGACGAGCGTGCGTAGACGATGATCACTGCGCTCGATATCCGCGAACGCGCCGGCGAGTGGGGCCTGAGCCCAGATGTCGTCGAGAAGGACTACGTCCTCGGCTGGCTCCTGGCGGCGATCGGCGCCGACCCCGTCCTCGGGCGCACCTTCGTCTTCAAGGGCGGAACCTGCCTCAAGAAGTGCTATTTCGAGACGTACCGCTTCTCCGAGGACCTCGATTTCACACTTGTGGAAGGAGCGCCTTCCGAGCCGGAAGCCCTGGCGACCGCCTTCGCGCGCGTCGCCGAGCGCCTGCAGAATGTGGCGGGTCTCGAGCTTCCGCGTGAGCTGTTCAGGTTCGAGGTCTATCAGAACCCACGGGGTCGACCCTCGATCGAGGGACGGGTGTACTACCGCGGCCCGTTGCCACGATCGGGGTCACTTCCACGGATCAAGCTCGACCTGACCGCGGACGAGGTTCTCGTCCGCCCATCGGTCCTCCGGCCGGTCTGGCACCCGTACCCCGACGCGAGCGCGATGGGCCGCGCGACCGTTCGCTCGTACTCGTACGACGAACTGTTCGGGGAGAAGCTCAGGGCGCTTGTCGAGCGCACGCGGCCACGCGATCTCTACGACGTCGTGAACATGTTCTGGTACGAGCCCGAGCGACCCCAGTCGCCTGCGGTCGTTGAGACGTACCAGGCAAAGTGTCGGTTCAAGGGGATCGAGGCACCGTTGACGGCCGACGGTCTTCTTCCGGCGCCGCATCGCGAGGACCTCGAGGCCGACTGGGCACCGATGCTGTCGCACCAGCTTCCCGAGTTGCCAACCCTCGACCAGTTCGTCACGGCGCTCGCGTCGGTCGCTGCCTGGCTCGGTGGCGTGCCGGTCGCGGTCCTGCCGCGTGTCCCAGTCCGGGGGCGAGTTTCCTCGTGGGCTGCGCCACCCATGATCGACACTTGGCGCGCCGGATTCACAGTCGAGCTCCTTCGGTTCGCCGGCCGCAACCGCCTATGCATCGACCTCGACTACGGCGGCACGACACGACGCGTCGAGCCGTACTCCTTCCGACGCAGTCAGGCCGGTGATCTCCTCTTCTATGCGTGGAAGGTTGCGGATGCCGCGATCCACGCTTACAGGGCCGACCGGATCCAGGGCGTTCGCGTCACGAACCAGCCGTTCTCGCCGCGCTTCGCCGTCGAGTTCTAGGACCCTGGGCGATCACTCGCGCCATCGACCGGGGCGTCGCCGGCCGCCGCCGGATAACGGCGGTCGCCGCAGATATCCGAGATCGGGATGCGGAGACGCGCGCGCTCGCAGAACGTGCAGCCCCACTTCCCGTGGTTGCGATCGAAACGTTGGCGATCATCCGTGGCCGCCTATCGCCACGAGCGCACGGCCTTGTGGTCGAGTGGGCAGCGCTGCATGTAGACGAGCTCCTCGTCGACTGGGAGCTAGCCCAGTCCGGCCTACCCTTGAGGCGGATCGCGCCGCTGCGCTAGCATCAAACCATGCTGATCCGCGTTCGCACCGCCATCCCGCTC
>JANOTJ010000084.1:0-10110 GCA_031416295.1 Chloroflexota bacterium | reverse complement strand
GAGCCCCAGCCCACGATCAGGTACTGCTGGGCGATGGAGAACACGGTGGCCACGATCCAGTAGATGAACAGGCCCGCCGGCAGCAGCCCGCCGTAGACCAGCGAGATCAACGGCAGGAACAGCATCGTCTGACGCTGGATGCGCGTGTTCGCGTCGTCGTTTTCCGGGTCGGCCGCCGGCAGCATCATCCGCGACTGGACGAGTTGGAGCATGGACGAGGCGATGGCCAGATAGCTGATACCCACCCCGAAGATGCTGAGGAACGTCTGGGGCTTGCTGACGTCGCCGAGCAGCGGCACGACGGAGTCGATGCACGGGCGCGACGCATCGCGGACCCCGGCGATGATGTTCGTGCATTGCAGGTCGATGACCTGGACGCCGAAGACCGTGAGCATCGCGCTCGGGTCCTGGTTGGTCAGGCCGTTCTGGATGACCGAGTAGATGATGAACAGGAGCGGTAGCTGCAGGAGCAGCGGCAGGCAGCCAGCCAGTGGGTTGATGCCGCGCTCGCGGAACAGCTCCTGCTGGGCGAGGCGGGCCTTCATCGAGTCGCCCTTGAAGCGCTTCTGGATCCCGCGCAGCTCGGGCTGGATGAGCTGCATCCGTCGCTGGGACACGAGCTGGCGGCGGTACAGGGGGATGAGGATCGCGCGGACCACGAGTGTCAGCGCGACGATGGCCCACAGGATCGCCCCCGGGACGTTCAGGTTCTCGAGGGGCTGATAGACCGCGATCAGGACGATGAACGAGACCTGGAAGATCGGCGTGAACAGCCAGGCGAAGAGGTTGAACAGGTCCGATGGCTGGGCCGGGGTCAGCGGCGGATGTGGGGTCGGACTGGGCGTCACGCCACCGGAGCCGCTCGGGCCGGCGCCCGGCACGCACGCCGCGATGACGATGGCGACGACCACCATGATGAGGAGCGCCGGCCCGATGCGGCGCAGCGTTGGCGATAAGGTCACAGGCGGAGCGCCTCGCTAGCGGACCGGGTCATACCCACCCGGATTCCATGGGTGGCAGCGGGCGATGCGCCTGGCGCCCATCCAGCTCCCCTTCAACAGGCCGTACTTCTCGATCGCCTGCTCGGTGTAGTGCGAGCAGGTCGGCTCGAACCGGCACGAGGCCGGCAGCCACGCAAAGAGGATCCGGTAGAGCTTGATGACCCCGATCCCGAACCGTCTCACCGCGTGGTTCCTCCGATGGCGCCACCCCGGACAAGGATCCGGTTGAGCCCTCCGACCAGGACGTCATGGTCGGCCTTGATAACCGCCGGCCGGGCGATGATGAGGACGTCCCAGCCAGGCTGGAACGATGGTGCCATCGCCCTGAGCCCCTCGCGGATCCGGCGTCGGACCCGATTCCGGACGACTGCGCCGCCAAGTCGGCGGCCGGTCGACAGGCCGAAACGGGTGACCTCGAGATCGGTCCGAAGGAACCTGGCAGAGAACAGGGGGTGGGACGCGTAGGTCCCGGCACCCTGGATCGCCGCGAAGTCCTGCGGGCTGGAGAGCATCACCAGTCGCGGCGCACTGCCGCGTCCGGGGGTCAGGCCGTCAGCCGCTTCCGACCGCGAGCCCGCCGAGCGGCAACTACACGGCGACCCGCTGTCGTCCTCATGCGGGCGCGGAAGCCGTGTTCCTTGGCGCGATGGCGCTTCTTGGGCTGGTAGGTCTGCTTCATCGAGCGGTCCTGCGATCCTCTCCGTCCGGCCTCGGGGTCGGGTCATTCCGTCGTCCCCTAAAGGCACGCAGACGCGCCAGCACCCCGCGGGGTACACAGCGCGTCGTCGTCGGGCGGATGATATGGCCTCTCCGGAAGGAGTGTCAATCGACCCCCGGTGTGGTTCCGGCGTCGCAGCGCGGCAGCGGGTAGGACCGTTCCTCATGGATACTCCTGATGAGTATGCGCGAATCGCCTTGCGACGGTCCGCGCGGCGGTGCTATCCTTCGCGGGCCCTCGGCGCCGGGAAGCACGTGGGAGCCCCTCGGAGCGGCCTCGATCGGAGGTCCGGGGAGCGCGTGACCCGGCCGCCAGAGCGTGAGCCCGAGACGCGCGCGACCCCAGGCTTCCCCGACCGCGGCCCGTGGCCGAACATTCCCTTCGACGACCCATCGACCAACCACCACAACCCAGGAACCCATCGACCGAATGGACGCGAAACAGGTCTGGCGAGCCGCCCTTGGAGAACTCCAGGTGTCGCTGTCGCCCGCCAACTACGAGACCTGGCTGCGAGACACCGCGCTCGTCGATGTCGATGAGCAGCGCTTCCGGATCGCGGTCCCCAACGGCTTCGCCAAGGACTGGCTGGAGACCCGCTATCGGTCGCTGATCAGCCAGACCCTGGCCCGCATCGTCGGCTACAGCGTCCAGGTGGAGTTCATCGTCTCCAGCAGCGCCGCCGCCCCGGCCCCGTCCGAGGCGAGCGAGCGACTCGCGGAGCCTGCGGCCGGGCCCTCGCCAAGCCAGCACGTCCGCGTGGAGCCGACCCGGGTCGGGGGTGAAGGCGGAGCCACGTACCTCAACCCGCGCTACACCTTCAGCAACTTCATCGTCGGCTCGGCCAACCGCCTGGCCCACGCCGCCAGTCTGTCCGTCGCCGAGCGCCCCGGGCACGCCTACAACCCGCTCTTCCTGTACGGCGGGGTCGGACTCGGCAAGACCCACCTGATGCACGCGATCGGCAATCAGGTCATCGGTCGCTTCCCGCGCAAGCGCGTCGTGTACGCGACCTCGGAGAAGTTCACCAACGAATTCATCACCAGCATCCAGCAGGGCAAGATCGATGAGTTCCGGGCGCGTTACCGGCGGATCGACCTGCTGCTCATCGACGACATCCAGTTCATCGCGGACAAGGAACGGACCCAGGAAGAGTTCTTCCACACGTTCAACACGATCCACGAGGACGGCAAGCAGATCGTCCTGTCCTCGGATCGGCCGCCCAAGGCCATCCTGACCCTGGAGGAGCGCCTGCGCAGCCGCTTCGAGTGGGGCCTCATCGCCGACCTGACCGCCCCGGACCTCGAGACCCGCATCGCCATCCTGCGGGCCAAGGCCGAGGAGGGCGCGGTGCCCATCACCTCCGATGTCGTCGAGTTCATCGCCCGCAAGGTCGTCAGCAACGTCCGCGAACTCGAGGGCGCCCTCAACCGGATCGTGGCATTCTCGAGCATGGGTGCGACGCCGATCAGCATCGAGCTTGCCCAGGCGGTCCTCTCCAACGTCCTGTACAACCCAAAGAAGCGTCAGGTCACCCCGGAGCGCATCGCACGGGTCGTCTCGGATTACTACAACGTGCCGATGGACGTCCTCCAGGGCCAGAAACGCGACAAGGCCATCGTGCTGCCCCGCCAGATCGCGATGTTCCTGATGCGCGAGGAGACCGACGTCTCACTGCTGCGCATCGGCGCCGAGCTCGGGGGGCGGGACCACAGCACGGTCCTGCATGCCTGCGACAAGATCAATCGAGAGGTGGCCGTCAATGACGAGCTGCGCCGAGAGATCGCCGCGGTCCGCGAGCTCATCTACGTCGACTGACCCCGCCTCCGGCCGTCTGGATGCATCCCCGAAGGTGTGGACATCAGGCGTTTCGACGTGGACGGCAGCCGGGTCCCGGCAGGTGCGCACGGGCACGCCCCCGATTCATCCACGGCCCGTCCCCCGCCCGCGACACCGGAGTGCGCGAATCGCCCACCATCCCTGGCCAGTCGTCCACGTCGCCGGGTCTCGTGGCCGAGCACGGTCGTCCACACGGTCCACACCATGATGACGATGATGACGGAGTGAGAAGATAGAGAGAAGATACCCACTACCCCACGGATACCCTGGGGACAAGGCGATCGCCAGGGACGCCCGCACCGACCCGTTCCGCCGCCCGCGCTCGCGGGCCTCGAGCTCGTACACCGCCACTGGAGTGATGCCGACGTGAAGCTCTCGGTCATGCAGGAGAACCTGGCCCGCGGCCTGTCCGTCGTCAGCCGCGCCGTGTCCAGCCGGAGCACCTTGCCGGTCCTCGCCAACGTCCTGCTCAAAACCGAGGACGCCGGGCTCAAGCTGACCGCGACGAACCTCGAGATCGGGATCACCTACTGGGTGCCGGGCAAGATCGACCAGGACGGCGCGACGACCGTCCCGGCCAAGCTCCTGACCGACCTCGTGAACTCCCTGCCGTCGGGCGACCGGGTGGATCTGGAGGTCGCGACCGGAGAGGTCCTGCATGTCAAGGCCGGCCGATTCCAGAGCCACCTCAAGGGCATCGATGCTGACGAGTTCCCGGCCATCGGCACGGGCGGCGACCGGCCGACCACCAGGATCGCCCAGAACGTCCTGCGACGGGCCCTGGCGGAGACGACCTTCGCTGCGGCCAGTGATGAGGCCCGACCCATCCTGACCGGCGTCCTGGCCCGTTTCGAGGGCAATGAGCTGACCCTGGCCGCGGCCGACAACTACCGCATCGCGGTCAAGACCGTGCCCATCCTCGATGCCGTGCCCGAGACCAGCGTGGTCATCCCCGCCCGGGCCCTCGTCGAGCTCGGCCGGGTACTCGCCGACGTGGACGACCCGGTCGAGGTCGTGATCGCCTCGGCGCGCAACCAGGTCCAATTCCATCTCGACGGGATCGATCTGGTCAGCCGCCTGATCGACGGCCAGTTCCCGAATTACCAGCAGGTCATGCCCCAGACCCACGCGACGCGAGCGGTCATGGATCGCGAGGAGCTGCTCCGGGCGGTGCGACCGGCCGCGCTCATCGCCCACGAGTCGGCCAACATCGTGAAGCTCCAGATCGGCGACGACAGCGAGGCCGGCATCACGGTCAGTGCCAATGCCGAGGTCGGTGACCACGTCGGCCAGGTGGAGGCCTCTGTCGAGGGCGACGGGACGACCATCGCCTTCAACGCCCGCTACCTCGCCGATGTCCTGACCAACGTCACCGCGGAGCAGTTCGCCCTGGAGCTCAACGGACCGCTGTCGCCGGGCGTCTTCAAGCCCATCGGCGATGACCGCTATGTCCACGTTGTCATGCCCGTCCGAACCACGTCCTGACCACCCTCGACGAGCTCCGCGCGACGGACCTGCGCGGCTATCGCTCGCTCGAGGCGGCGTTCGGGCCCGGCGCCCACCTGATCATCGGTCCCAACGCGGCCGGCAAGACGAGCCTGCTCGAGGCGATGGTCCTGCTCGGCTGGGGCCGCTCGCATCGCACGACCGCGGACGGCGAGCTGATCCGCTGGGGCAGCGAACTGGCCTGGATCGAGGGCCGGACCGGCGGCGATGTGCTCGAGGTCGCGGTCACGCGTTCCGGAGTGGACGGGTCCGGCGGACGCAAGCGGATCCGGGTGAACGGCGTGGGGCGGCGCGCCGGCGCGCTCGGCAGGACCCTCCGGGTGGTGCTCTTCGCGCCCGAGGAGATGCTCCTGGTCATCGGCGCCCCGGCGCTCCGTCGGGCCACGATCGACAGCCTCGCCGCGGCCGGCGCTCCGGCCTACGCCGACGACCTGGCCACCTACGGCCGGACGCTCCAACAGCGCAACAGCCTGCTCCGGGCCATCCGCGAGGAGAGCGCCACCCGCGACCAGTTGCGGTTCTGGGACGAGGCCTTCGTGGAGCGCGGCAGTCGGGTCATCGAGGGCCGCCATCGGTTGCTTGCCGACCTCGCCGGTCCGCTCGCGGCGGCGCATCGGGAGATCGCTCCGGAGGAGGCCCAGGCGGGGGGCCTGACCATGCACTACATCACGAACGCCCAGCCGACAGGCGATGAAAGCGCTCGTGACGCGCTCACTCGGCGTCTGGCTGAGACCGCCGACAAGGAGATCTGGAACGGAGCCACGCTCGTCGGCCCACACCGGGACGACGTCGCGTTCGCCCTGGCCGGCCGGGATCTTGCCGGCTTCGCGTCGCGCGGTCAGCAGCGCACGGCGATCCTCGCCCTCAAGCTCGCCGAGCTCGACCTCCTGACGGCCCTCGATGGGCGACCACCCCTGCTCCTGCTCGACGACGTGTTCAGTGAGCTCGATCCGGCCCGACGCGCGCACCTGGTCCGGCGCATCGCGGAGCTGCCCCAGGCGTTCGTGACGACGACCACGGCCGACGACCTCGATCCGGCGCTGCGGGCCATCGCCAGGACCTGGACCGTGGAGGCGGGAGCGGACGGGGCCACCCTGCGGACCGTGCCGTCATGACCTCGCGGCGACGTCCGATGCGCCGGATCGGCGACCTCATCCCGGAGGCTGCCCGGGCGCTCGGGCTCGAGGACGAACTGCGCCTGGCCCGGGCGATCGCGACCTTTGAGGCCATCGTCGCCGAACGTGTGCCGGCCGCCGCAGGCGCGTGTCGGGTCATCCGCCTGGAGGGATTCGCCGTGGATGTCGAGGCGGATGCGCCGATCGTCGCCCAGGAACTGCGCCTGCGCTCGAGCGAGTTGCTGGCGGCCTTCGCGGCTGCTCCCGGGGGCGTCGGCGTGCGCGACCTGCGGGTCCATGTCCGGCGCGCAGGTCCACGCGTATAATCCACCGACCTGCCAGCCATCTCGGGGCGCGTGAGGGCGGATCGAGCCACAGGTCGTCCCACCGCCCGTCAATCCCGCACGAGAGGCCCGCATGGCCGCCCGACTCCAACTGAAACTCGGACTCGTCGCCGAGCACGACCGTCTCGACGACTCGCCCGACACCCTCCTCGTCGTCGAACCGAACGTCGGGTCCGTGTCGCGCTCGAAGGGGCAGCTCCACCTGCTCGTCACGTCCCGGGTGAGCACGCGCCATGCGCTGGAGGCGACGCGCCTGGTCGCGGACACCATCCGCAACGAGTATTACTACGACGAGTCGGCCGGGATCCGGGTCTGTCTGCAGAAGGCCATCGCGACGGCCAACAAGCGTCTCGTCCACCAGGCCGACCGGCTGGGCCTCAAGACGTCCGACGGCAACGGCCCGATCGGCGTTGGCGTCGCGGTCGTGCGCGGCAACGAGATGTACGTGGCGACGGTCG
Organism: Chloroflexota bacterium; assembly: GCA_031416295.1. Taxonomy (GTDB): domain Bacteria; phylum Chloroflexota; class Limnocylindria; order Limnocylindrales; family CSP1-4; genus SPCO01. Next base: position 3,132 of record JANOTJ010000084.1, on the reverse strand, counting down.
GTCCGGCCGAGGCGTACCTCATCCGCCAGGCGCGCCTGTCCACGCTGCCCGATCCGCATCGCGAGCGGGGCCTGCCTTCGAGCGGCCTCGAGCCCGACGTCTGGCGCGGCGAGATCGCCATGGGCGACTCGCTGGTCCTGGTGACCCCGACGATCGTCGCCAGCCTCGGCGCCGACGTGCTCAAGGACGCCATGCTGACCCTGCACCCGCAATCCGCGATGGAGCACCTCCACGCTCGCTTCGTCGCGGCCGGTGGCACAGGCTCGGACGGCGCCATCGCCTTCGAGGCGACCGAGGTGGCGACCACGACCCGAGCCCGGACGCTCGTGCCGGTGCGGCCCGCTGAACCCCTGGCCGGCGCCCCCGATCGATCGCCCATCCCGCTGGCCGACAACGTCCAGGCCGCGGGTGCTGCCGTCTCGGCGGCGGCCGGCAATGCACGCGAGGCCGCCGGCGGGGCCATCGAGCGGCTGCTCGCTCGCCTCCAGGACCTGATGCCCCGGCGCAAACCCGTCTACCGGCGCGTGACGCCCCTTGCCTCGCGACGCGAGACGCAGCGCAGGGCCGCGGTCGCGGCACTGGCCCTGATCACCGTGGTCGGCGGCCTGGGTCTGGGCGTCTATGCGTTCGGCGGCGCGGCCGGCGAGGACGCGATCGGCTCCATCAACGCCGGCCAGGCGGCGCTCGACGATGCCCGCCGCAAGATCGACACCGTCTTCGGGCCGGGGATCGACCTCGTCGAGGACAACCCGCGGCAGGCGCTGGAGCTGCTGACCGGGGCCTATCGGGACCTGGCCGCCGCGGAGGACGCGAAGGTCAGCGCCCGGGTCCTCGGTCCGCTGCGGACCGAGGTCATCGCGGGACTCGATCGGTTGTACGGCGTCGTGGAGGTGACGTCGACCGACCTGTTCGAGTTCACCCCGGGCGAGGGCGTGAAACCGTACGTGCTGGGGGCCATGGTCCGCGGTCCGGACGACATGCCCTATGTCATCGATGTCGCGTCCAACACGGTCTACCGGGTGGACCTCAAGCGCAAGAAGGCCAATGCCGTCGTGCGCACCGGCCGCGAGGTCGGCGATACGACCGTCGCCGAGCTGCGTTTCCTGGCGTCCGGCGGACGGGACCTGCTGGTGGTCGACGCGCGCAACCAGGTCTGGCGCTGGCGACCCTCGGATGACGCCGGCAAGGGCACCCTGACCAGGGTCACGGTGGACGCCGCCTCGTCGTGGGGCGACGACCTCCGAGCCATCGGGACGTACATGCGCAACGTCTCGCAGGGGCTCTACAACCTGTACGTCGTGGATCCCTCCGAGCAGCAGATCAAGGCCTATTTCCCGGCCTCCGACGGGAGCGGTTTTCCGGCGCCCGCCACGGACTGGCTGACGACCGCACGGCCGGTCGATCAGATGTCCTCCATCTACATCGACGGGGACGTCTTCGTCGCCGACGACGGGCTGCTCGAACGCTTCTCGTCGGGTGCCAATGACGGCTGGGAGTGGACGCCGCCGGACGACGCGCTCGTGCGGCCGGACCCAAGGGTCACCCTGCTGGCCGGCGTCGGTGAGCGGCGCAAGGGCCTCATCTACGCCTACGACCGGGATAACGCCCGGGTCATCGCGTCCGAGAAGGGCAGCGGTGACTACGTCGCCCAGTATCGGCTCGCCGACGGCGACGAGGGCTGGCAGGGCCTCCTCGCGATGTACGCCATCGACGGCCTGGAGGACACGCCGGACACGCTGATCTGGATCTCCGAGACCGGCGTCCACCAGGCGATCCTGGCGCCGGCCGCGGACCCCTCTGCGAGCCCGGCCCCGTCGAGTCGGTCGTCGGGCGACCCCGAGGCCTCGCCCTCGGCGGACCCCTCCCCGGAGAACTGACCCTGAACGGCGACCGGGCATGATCCCGCTGCGCGACGCGAACCCGACCCGGGGCACCCCGTTCGTGACCATCGCCGTGATCGTCGCGTGCTTCGTGGCCTTCGGCTGGGAACTCGGCCTGCTGGCCAGCGGCGGGAGCCCCGCGCTCGAGGTTTCCGTGACGTCATGGGCGATCGTGCCGGCCGATCTCGTGGCCGCCTGGTCGTCGGGGACGGACACGGCGCGCGAGTCGCTGACCCTCGTGACCAGCCAGTTCCTGCACGGCAGCTGGGTGCACATCCTCAGCAACCTGCTGTACCTGTGGATCTTCGGCAACAACATCGAGGACCGCCTGGGACGGCTCGCGTTCCTGGGCTTCTACCTCCTTGGCGGCATCGCGGCAGGTCTCACCCAGGTAGCCATCGACCCGACGTCCGATGTCCCGATGATCGGGGCCTCCGGGGCGATCGCGGCGACCCTCGGTGCGTATCTGGTGCTGTATCCGAGGGCGCGTATCACGTCGCTCGTGTTCCTGGGCTTCTTCTACCAGCTCATCGATGTCCCGGCGATCATCGTGCTCGCCTTCTGGATCGTGCTGCAACTCATCGACGGCGTGGCCTCCCTGGGCGTCGACGGGGTCGGAGGCGGAGTGGCGTTCTTCGCCCACATCGGGGGCTTCGCGTTCGGTCTTCTCGTCGCCGCGGTCGTGAGACTGGCGTCCGGACGGGGCGCGCGCGGCCGGTCCACGGACGGACCGACCGGCCCGCTGGCCGTGGGATAATCCGGCGATGGTCGACGAGATGGTCGAAATGGTCGTCGAGAGCGTCCGCGTGCACATGCTCTCCAGCCGCCACGTGGTCATCCTCAAGGAGGTGGGCCGTGAGCGCTACCTGCCCATCTGGATCGGCCCGTGGGAAGCGAGTGCCATCGCGATGCGCCTGCAGGGCCTCACGCCGGAACGCCCGCTGACCCACGACCTGTTCGCAAGCACCCTCGAGGCGGTCGGCGCGACGGTCGACCGGGTGATCATCTCGGCGCTCGCCGAGGAGACGTTCCACGCCCTTCTGGTCATCGCGCGCGACGGGACGCTTCACGAGATCGATGGCCGGCCGTCCGATGCGCTGGCTCTCGCGGTGCGCGTCGGGGCGCGCATCTTCGTCCTCGCGGCCGTCCTGGAGCAGGCGGCCCTGGGGGCCGACGGCGGCCTTGGCGACGATGATGAGGGCACGCCCGGGATCCTCGGATCCGGCGGCGACCGGGTCGTGGATCCGCGTCT
>JANOTJ010000083.1:0-3321 GCA_031416295.1 Chloroflexota bacterium | reverse complement strand
CCACCCGCTCCAGCGGGCGTCGTCGCCACCGTCTCGTCGACGTCGTCAGCCTTATCGGCGTCGGCGTCATCGAAGCCATCGTCGGAGGTGGCGTCCTCGATCGCCTCGGCCTCGTCGGCCTCGGCGTCGCTGTCGGCCTCGGCGTCGCTGTCGGCCTCGGCGTCGCTGTCGGCCTCGTCGGCCTCGGCGTCGCTGTCGGCCTCGGCGTCGCTGGCGTCCTCGTCCCCGTCGACGTCGCCGATCCGGTCGGCCTCGATCGACTCGGCGTCGGTGACAGGCTCGGGCTCGGGCGCGGACGAGGGGTCGGGCGGCGTGCCCTCGGGTCGGTCGGTCATGCGTTCGTCGTCACTCCTGGGGCGCGGCGCAAGCCGTGGATCGATGCTCGCTGCGCGGCCGAAGTGTACCGAAGTCGCCGACTCGCGCCCGACCCGACCCGGCATCACGCATCGCGGATGGCCGGAACGAGGAACCCGGCCAACCCGGCGACGGCGCTCACCAGCCCGAACAGGGCGATCACGGAGGTCACTCCGATGAACTCGGCGAGCACGCCGCCGATGGCCATCGCGATCGCCATCGCCCCGAAGACGAGCGCGAATCTGAAGCCCACCACGCGACCCATCAACGCGGGCGGCGTCAGTTCCTGGAAGAGCGCCTGGCTCGGGATGACGAAGGCCATGTTCGCGATGCCGGACCCGAGGGCCAGACCAAGGACCATCCCGAGGTTGCCGGTCAGGGCGAACACGATGGTCAGCACGCCCCACACGAGGTAGCCGCCGCTGATCATCCGACCCTTGGCCAGCCGCGCGCCGATGAGCCCGATCGCGAAGCCTCCGAGCAGGTTGCCGGCACCGACACTCGCCTCGATGAAGGTGTACACGGCCTCCCAGCCGAACTGGCTCGCCCCGAAGACCGCCAGGGCGTAGGCCGGCATCAGCGCCGTCAGCACCCCGACCGTCAGCTGCGCCACTGACGCCTGGATCGTGTTTGCGAAGAGCGTCGGCTCGGAACGCAGGAATCGATAGCCGGCGCGCATCTCCCCGAAGAAGCCCTCGCCGACGCCGGTCTCGACCGCCGGGGAAGTCGACGCCTCGGTCTCCGCTGGCGCCCGGACGATGAGCCCGGTCAGCAGAACGGCGGACGCGACGTACGTGGCCGAATCGAGCCAGAACGCGACCGGCAGCGCGCTGCCGATGGCGGCCACGAAGAGACCGGCCAATGGGAAACCGATTACGTCGGCCATTGTCTCGCCGACCCACAGGGCCGAGTTGGCGGTGATCAGCTCGTCCTTGCGGACGATCCGGGGCAGGATCGCGACGCGTGCCGGACGGAAGAAGATCGAGATCGTGGTCAGGAGGAACACGAACGGGTAGACCAGGATCACGTTCGTGACGATGGCCATCGGGATGAGCAGGACGGTGGCCGCGCGCAGGAGGTCGCTGACGATGAGCACCTCCTTGTGGTCCCAGCGGTCGACGAAGGTGCCCGCGATGGGGCTCATCAGGAGGTTCGGGATGAACGCCGCGACGAAGACCAGCGCCGACGCGAGGACGGAGCCCGTGGTGATCAGCACGGCCGCCGCCAGGGCCACCTGGTGGATCCGATCGCCGAACAGGGAGATGAGCTGGCCAGCCCACAGTGCCGAGAAAGACCCGTTGAGGGCGAGCCGGACATAGGGGTGGCGGCGCAGCCTTGCCAGCGTCTCCGGCGAAGGTCTCGGGATCGCGGCACCCGCGGCGCCCGCGGCGCTGACGGCGGCGCCCGCGGCGCTGACGGCGACGGCCGCCGCGGATGCATCGCGTAGCTCGTCGTCAGTCCAGACCCCGACATCCAGGATCCCGACGGGGAGTGGCGCAAGGGCCGGTGACGACATGCCCGCGCCCCCGCCGCCCAGGACGAACGGCCGTTCCAGGGCCACCGTCTCGAACAGGGCGGGCGCGAGGCCCGTCTCCGGCGCGACGGCCGAGCGCGCGTCGGGTCGGGGAAGACGGGTCGATCCGGCGAGGCCGACCAGTCGACGGCGGATCGCGTCGTACTCGGCTTCCTCGAGGACCGTCGGGACGCGAACGACGCCTGCGAACAGGAAGAAGGCGAGCCCCACGGTCAGGAACACGTCGCCCAGCGAGGCGACGTTCTGGACGACCGGCAACGGGATCGGGATGACGTCGCCTAGGAACAGGGCGCGGGTCAGGAAGTCGATCGCACTCGCGTCATCGACGACGATGTGGATGGCCGACGACACGTCCGTGGATGCGAAGCCGGCCGCGTCCAGGCTCGGACCCCAGATCGGCATGTAGCCGAGGTTGACCACGATGACGATGGCGTTGAGCAGGATGCCCACGAAGGCGATTCCGAGGCCTGGATAGCCGCGGTTCACCCACAGGGAGGTCAGCAACAGGCCGAAACCCGTCGTCAGCAACGGGAGGCGGAGGACGTTCACCACATCGACGCCTGCCTCGAGCAGGATCTCCGTGCCGAATCGAACGATGACCGCCGCGAACAGCAGACCGACCCATCGAAGCTGGATCGTCGCGAGATTGCCGAGCTTGCCGCCCGAGCGCAGGCCGAGGAATAGTCCGAGGAGGATGCCGGCGGTCAGCACGTCAGGGCAGGGGAGCCACGGTCAGGGATCAGGGTGGCAGGAGTCACGTCGGCGCCATCATCGCGGACCGATGGGTGCTGGTGCTTGACGCGGGCCCGTGCGAGGCGCGCCGTCCTCAACGTGCGCGAAGGCGGTCAGGCCCCGTCCTCAACGTGCGCGCAGGCGGTCAGGCCCCGCCACCCTGGCCTGACACCGGCAATGGCGCCGGCGCAGTCGACCCCGCCGATTCGCTGGAACCCGTCATTCGGCTGGCAGCCTGCCCGATCAACGGGATGGGCCGTGGCGGTGCCGTGCGCCCTGCATCCGGCACACCCTCGACATGATGGGTACGCACGAACGCGTCCACGATGACCGGATCGAACTGGATCCCCGCGAACTTGCGCAGCTCGCTGAGCGCCTGTTCGTTGGTCAGCGGCGTCATCCGATAGGGACGAGCCGCCGTCATCGCCTCGAACGCGTCGGCGACGTGCAGGATCCGGGCGAGCTTGGGGATCTCATCGCCGATCAGTCGATCCGGGTACCCCGAGCCGTTGAACCACTCGTGATGGTGCCGGATGATCGGCAGCTCCGCGGCCAGCTTCTCGACCGGCGCGATGATCTGCGCCCCGAGCACCGGGTGCGCATTCATGATCATCCGCTCCTCCTTGGTCAGCCGTTCCTGCTTCAACAGCACGTTGTCCGGCACCCCGATCTTGCCCACGTCATGCAGCAGGCCGCCCCAC
>JANOTJ010000082.1:0-5326 GCA_031416295.1 Chloroflexota bacterium | reverse complement strand
GCAAGACGGGCTTCGCGCACCTCTTCGAGCACGTGATGTTCCAGGGCAGCAAGCACGTCGCCAAGGCCGAGCACATCGCCCTGGTCCAGGCGGCCGGCGGGACGATGAACGGCACGACCTGGCTCGACCGCACGAACTACTTCGAGACGCTCCCGTCGCACCAGCTGGACCTCGGCCTGTGGCTCGAGGCCGACCGCATGGCGACCCTCCTGGAGGCGCTCAGCCAGGAGAACCTCGACAACCAGCGCGAGGTCGTCAAGAACGAGAAGCGCTGGTCGTACGACAACCGGCCCTACGGCTCGTGGCAGGAGAAGCTCCAGGCGCACCTGTACCCGCCGGAGCACCCGTACCACCACTCGACCATCGGCTCGATGGCCGATCTCGACGCGGCGTCCGTGGACGACGTCAAGGACTTCTTCCGGACCTACTACGCGCCGAACAATGCGGTCCTGTCCATCGTCGGCGACGTGGACACGGCCGAGGCGCGCGCCAGCGTGGAGCGCTACTTCGGGGCCATCCCGGCCAATCCGTCGATCCCGGCGCTGGGCGACATGTCATTGCCGCCGACCCTCGGCGGCGAGATCCGCGAGACGGTCCACGACCGGGTCCCGTTGCCGCGCATCTACCTTGGGTTCCGGGCGCCGGCGTACGGTGACCCGCGCCTCGATGCGCTGGACGTCGCGGGCCAGATCCTTTCGGGCGGCAAGGGGAGCCGGCTGAATCGGCGGCTCGTCCGCGATGAGCGGATCGCCCAGGATGCCGCCCTGTTCACGCTCGGGTTCGTCGGTGGCGCCTCGATCTGCGCGGGTTGGGCGACGGTCCGTCCGGGCGTGCCCGTGGAACGTGTCGAGGCGGCGTACCTCGAGGAACTGGAGCGGCTCGCCGTCGAGCCCGTGAGCGCCGATGAACTGGCTCGCGCCTTCGCGCTTATCGAGGCCGACGAGCTGGGCGCCCTCCAACGAGTCGAGGAGCGCGCCGATCGTCTCTCTATGTACGCGACGCTGTTCGACGACCCGGGGCTCATCAACCGGATGCTGGCGCGCTACCTCGCGGTCACGCCCGAGGCGATCATGGAGGTGGCGGCAGCGACGTTCCGGGCAGATAACCGGCTCGTGCTGACGTACCTGCCGGAGCTGCCACCGGCCGATTCCGCGAGCGTCGACGACGCCGCGACGGGCGAGCCCGGGACCGACAGCGGCGCCGAGAATGACGACGAAGAGGTGGCCGCGTGAGCGCACGGACCGAGCCGCGCCGAGACGGCTACGTCGTGGTCGATCGTCCCGAGCCCGGGACACCGCGCCCCTACGAGTTCCCGGCGGTCGCCAGCACGCGCCTGGCCAACGGCTTGACGATCCTCGTCGCCAACCTCCCGGGCCGACCGCTGGTGTCGGCCACGATCATCCTGACCACGGGCGCCGCCGATGAACCGGCCGAAGTGGCCGGGGCGACCGTCATGACGGCGCGGGCGATGAGCGAGGGCACGGAACACTACGACGCGATCGCCCTGACCGAAGCCTCCGAGCGCCTGGGCGCGTCGCTCCACGCCGACGCCGGCTGGGACGCGCTGAGTGCCGGAGTGGACGTGCCCGCGAGCCGCCTCGAGCCCGCCCTGGAGCTCCTCGCCGAGGTTCTGTTGCGACCCACCTTCCCGGCGAGCGAGGTGGAGCGCCTGCGCGACGAGCGTCTCAACGACCTGCTCCAGGCCCAGGCGGATCCCCGCCGGCGCGTGGATGAGACGTTCATCGGCACGATCTATGCGCCGTCCTCGCCCTACCATCGTCCGTCGGGCGGCACGCGCGATACGGTCGAGCGACTGGACCGCGACGTCCTCGCCGCGACGCATGCCCGGATCATCGATCCGGGCAGCGCCACCTTCGTCGTGGCCGGCGACCTCGGCGGGCAGGATGTCGTCGCGATCGTGGAGCGACTGTTCGGCGCGTGGTCCGCCCCGACATCGGGCGCGGCTGGCGGGGCGCGGCCGAGGGTGGACGACAGCGCGTCCGGGTCCGGTCGGCTGGTCCGCGTCGTGCATCGGCCGGGCAGCGTGCAGACCGAGATCCGGATCGGCTATCCGGGCCTGCCCCGGGCGATCCCGGATTTCCACGCCGTGTCGGTCATGAGCGCCATCCTGGGCGGCCTGTTCAATTCGCGGCTGAACATGCAGCTGCGCGAGGCGAAGGGCTACACCTACGGCGCCGGCGCCGGCTTCGACATGCGCCGTGGGGCGGGCCCGTTCAGTGCCCGTGCCGCCGTCAACACCGAGGTCACGGTCCCGGCCATCGTGGACACGCTTGCCGAACTGGAGCGGATGCGCGCCGAACCGGTGACCGATGCCGAGCTCGCGGCGGCTCGCGACTTCCTGGTCGGGGTCTTCCCGTTGCGCTTCGAAACGGCTGGCGCGGTCGTGGGCGCCCTCGCGGGTCTGGCCGTCCATGGCCTTCCGCTCGAGGAACTCGTGGGCTATCGGGAGCGGATCGAGGCGGTCGACGTGGCTGCGGTCACGGCTGCCGCGCGCGCCCACCTGCACCTGGACGCGGCCTCCATCGTGCTCGTCGGGGACATCGACCTGATAGGACCGGCACTGGAGGCTGCGGACCTTGGCCGGCTCGTCATCGATCGCGACGAGACCCCGGGCGGGACCGTGGGTTCCCGGCCCACCGTGGAGGACGAGGCCGCGGCGGCCGTCGCGCCGACCGATGGCGGCGCCGATGCGGGACCGACCGCCGGAGCCGAGGACCCGGACCTGCCAGGCTCCGCTGACCAACCCGTCTCGGCCGATACCGACGGCGAGGGCGGTGACCGGGTCTGATCGGCCCGTGCCCGGAGGGAGGATCGGCGGCCGCCTGCCGTCGCTCGACTCGCCGGTCTACCGCCGATTCCTCGGGACGGCCTTCCTCGGCAATGTCGGCGTGTGGATGCAGGTCACGGCCCAGGGCTGGCTCGTCCTCGGCCTGACCGACTCGGCGGCGGCCCTCGGGGTGGCCAGTGCCGCCGGCATCGCCCCGGTCCTTGCCCTGTCGCTGCTCGGCGGGGTCCTCGCCGATCGGGTCGATCGACGGCGCATCCTGATGAGCGCGCAGTTCGCGGCAGCGGCATTCGCGGCGGTCCTTGCCGTGCTCACCACGACCGGCCGAGTCGAGTACTGGCAGGTGCTCGTCCTGGCTGTCCTGACCGGCTCTGCCACCGCCCTGTCCATGCCGGCCTTCCAGGCGATCGTCTCGACGCTCGTGCCGCGCGCCGTGCTCGGCAATGCCATCGCCCTCAATGCGGCCCAGTTCAACCTCTCACGGATCATCGGTCCGGTCGCCGCCGGCGCCGCTATCGCGGCCGGTGGCCTCGCCGTCGCGTTCTGGATCAACGCCGCGATGCTCGTTGTGGTCGGCGTCGTCGTGAGCCGCCTGCCCCTGGCGGATGCAGCCGGCGCTGGCCGGGCACAGGCGTCGCTGTGGTCGAACCTCGTGGACGGGCTGCGCTACGTCCGTGGTCAGCCGACGGTGGCCGTCCTGCTGGCGCTGGCCGCGGTGCCCGGCCTGTTCATGCTCAATTACCTGGCCCTGCTGCCGGTCATGGCCCGGGACGTGCTCGGCCTCGGAGCCGGTGGATTGGGCGTCCTGACTGCGGCCATCGGGGTCGGCGCGCTCACAGGCTCGCTGACCGTGGCCATCGTGCGGCCGAGCGGCGGGAGCGGTCGCTTGCTCGTGCTCGGGCTCGCGGTGGCGTCAGTGGCCCTCATCGGGTATGGCTCGTCAACGTCCGTGCCGCTGTCCCTGGCGCTTCTGGCGGTCCTCGGGGCGGCCCAGGTCGCCTACTACGCGACGACCAACACGCTCCTCCAGATCCTCGTCCCGGGTCGGCTCCGTGGCCGCGTTCTCTCGCTGTACATCCTCACATCGTTCGGGGCCATCCCGATCGGGAACCTCGCCGCGGGAGCGCTCGCCGAGCGCTTTGGAGCGCCCCTCGCGCTGGCTGGCGGCGGGGTCCTGACACTGCTCGTCCTGGCGCTGATCGTCGCATCGTATCCACCCCTGCGCCACCTCCGCGTCACGCGTCCGGCCGATTCCTGACCATGGCCCGTGCAGGGTGGCCGAAACCTTTTGCCTTCGCTCGGTCTCAATCCAGTAACGGTCCGGCACACGGATGCCGGCGACACATGACGGAGATGACGACGATGCGAATGGAACCCCGGATCGCCCGCAGCCTGGGCACTGGACTTGTGACCCTCTTCCTGATCGGCGGCGCGACGTTCGCGGCGAATGGTCTCAACGCGCCGACCTCGAACGCGCCCGCGCTGGTCGAACTCGACGCGTCCCCCGAGGCCAGCGAGTCCCCCGAGGCCAGCGAGTCCCCCGAGGCCAGCGACGACGAGACCGCCGAGCCGAGCGAGTCCCCCGAGGCCAGCGACGACGAGACCGCCGAGCCGAGCGAGTCGCCCGAGGCCACCGATGACCACGAGAGCGACGAGGCCACCGATGACCACGACAGCGACGACGCGTCGGACGATGATGGCGACGACGAGTCGGACGATGATGGCGACGACGACCACAGCGGCTCCGGCGGCGGTGGTGATGACGATGACTCCGGCGAGTCCGACGACTGACCTCGGCCGAGCGCGGTCCTGCCTCCGGCAGGACGGATCGAACCGCCGCCCGGCATCATGGGCGGCGGTCGATCGATCGCGAGCGACCACCATGGCACAACTGACCCCCGGGAGATGGCGATCAACGACGATGTCGGACGATGGGCCGACCAACGCGGTTCGCTCGATGAGCGAGCCGTCGTCGAGGCCGTCCTCGCCGGTGATCGCGACGCCTTCCGCCGACTTGTCGAGCGCGATGCGCCAGCCGTCGTCCGAGCCTGTCAGCGCATATTGGGCAACCTCCCCGAAGCCGAAGATGCAGCCCAGGAGGCGTTCGTGACCGCCTACCGATCACTCGCCTCGTGGCGCGCTGAGGGCCCTTTCGCGGCCTGGCTGACCCGGATCGCGGTGCGCATCGCATTGCGCCAGGCGGGCAAGCGCCAGACCGTCACCTGGCGCGCGCCTGAGTCTGGTCGCGGGACCTCTGACGCCTCGGGCACGATGGACCCGGCTGAGCGCGTCATGCAGCGAGCCTCGATGGCCGCGACTCCGTGGACCGACCCGGCGATGCTCTCCGAGCGCGCTGAGCGCGCGACCGAGATCCGGGCTGCCGTCACGGCCCTGCCCGAGCCATACCGCGAGGTGGTCGCACTGCGCTTCTTCGCCGAGGCGTCCCTCGACGAGATCGCTCGCCAGACGGATCGACCGCTCGGCACGGTCAAGACCCACCTGCGCCGCGGCCTGGCGAAA
>JANOTJ010000081.1:0-1645 GCA_031416295.1 Chloroflexota bacterium | reverse complement strand
GATCATCCAGGACGAGATCTTTGGGCCGGTGGTCACGGTCCAGCGCTTCAGCGACGAGGACCAGGCCATCGCCTGGGCCAACGACACGCCCTACGGCCTGGCATCCTCCATCTTCACGAGCGACATCGGCAAGGCGATGCGTGTCGCCAAGGCCCTCGAGTTCGGGCACGTATGGATCAACGAGCACTTCACCCTCGCCTCGGAGACCCCGCACGGCGGCGTGAAGCAGTCCGGCTGGGGCAAGGACGGCTCCAAGTACGCGCTGGAGGACTACACGTTCGTCAAGCACGTGATGATCAACACGGGGACCTGAACGCGGCGCGGGTGGCGCTCGAGCATCCATACTCCAGCCCATGTCGATTCCGGATTTCCAGACCCTCATGGTCCCGGTTCTCCGATTGCTCAGTGATGGGCAGGTGCGACGAGTCGTTCCTGAAGTCACTGACCCGATCGGCGAGCAATTCCAACTTACTCCTGAAGATCATCAGAAGATGCTGCGATCCGGGGCCCAATCGATCTTCGTCAATCGGATTCATTGGGCAGTCACCTATCTGGGTAAGGCTGGGCTTCTGTTACGGCCCACTCGGGGTCGGGTCCAAATCACCGACCTCGGCCGTCAGGCACTCACGAAGAACCCGGCCAGGATCGACATCAAGGTCTTGATGGAGTTTCCGAGCTTTGAGGAGTTCCGGACCAAAGCGAAGCCCAAGGTTGACAACGGCGACGGCGGCGCGATCGATCTCGGCGATCAGCGGAACCCCGAAGAAATGCTGTACGCCTCATACGACGCGCTTCGGCAGTCGATCGAAGCCGACATGCTCGACCGGCTCCAAGGCTCGACGTTCCGGTGGGAGGCATTCGAGCGCCTCGTCGTCGAGCTCCTTGGCGCTATGGGCTACGGGGGATCTACGGATGAGACGAGGCTGCACGTCACCAAACTGACCGGGGACGAGGGAATTGACGGCATCATCGACCAGGACAAGCTGGGCCTGGACGCCGTATATGTACAGGCCAAGAAGTACCAGGCAAAGACAGGCGTCGGTCGACCGGCCTTGCAGGCCTTCGCAGGGAGTCTCGAGGGTCAGCGCGCGAGCAAAGGCGTGTTCTTCACGACTTCTTTCTTTACGGCCGAAGCCGAGGATTACGTGCGTCGAATAAGCCGACGTATCGTCCTCATCGACGGGCGTGCCCTCACCCGGCTCATGTACGACCACGGGATCGGCGTCCGTTCGGCTCGAAGTCTGCCGGTCAAGAAGGTTGATGAGGCCTACTTCGAGGGCGAGATCTGACTCGGTCGGAGGGACCTTCGTCGGCTCCCCACATCGGCTTCGCCGCGGTCCAGGCCGCCCTCGCCGGCATGGACCTGGCGACCCTCGTAGAGCAGCGGTGGTTCGGCGCCAAGGGCCGGCGGATCCAGGACCTCCAGCTCGACGAGGCGTTCGTCTTGGATGCGGCCGCTCCGCACGTGCTGGCCATCGCCACGCTGACCCTGGACGACCGCTCGCGGCAGCGCTACCAGTTCGCCTTCACCGGACAGCCGCTCCTCGAGGCCCGTCCGGGTGACGGGGCGTGGCGAGCGCTGGCGGTCGCGATGTTGCGTGGAAGCACGATCCCGGCCCTGCACGCGCGCCCCGACGACGGCACC
>JANOTJ010000080.1:0-4191 GCA_031416295.1 Chloroflexota bacterium | reverse complement strand
CCGATCCATGCCAGCTGGCTCAACCAGGTCGAGATCTATTTCAGCATCCTCGAACGCAAGGTCCTCACCCCGGCCGATGCCAGGTCGCTCGCCGAGCTGGCCGCCCGGATCCTCGCCTTCCAGGACCACTACGAGATCCTCGCCCGGCCGTTCGAGTGGAAGTTCACGCGGGCCGACCTCGCCGCGCTCCTTGACCGACTGGCTGTTCGAGGCGCCGGCCCGGTTCCGAAGGCGGCATGAATACATCACCGAATATCCGTGCTGCAGCACTAAGGTGATCCTGAGCCTGACGAGCCGACACGGGCTACCATCTCCAGCCGTGGCTCTGTCACCCAGGCCCGCCTCGAGCGGCGGCACGTTCCGACCCGACATCGAGGGCCTGCGGGCGATCGCGGTCCTGGCCGTCCTCGCCTACCACGCGAGAGTGCCGGGCATATCCGGCGGCTACGTCGGAGTCGACGTCTTCTTCGTCGTCTCGGGCTTCCTGATCAGCGGCCTGATCCTGCGCGAACTGCGCACGACCGGGACGATCTCGCTGCCGACCTTCTACGCCCGTCGCGCCCGACGCCTGCTGCCGGCCGCCCTCGTCGTCATCGCGGCGACCACCATCGCATCGGCGATCCTCCTGCCGCCGCTGCGTGTGGGCGACGTCGCCCTGGACGGCGCGGCGTCCGCGCTGTACGTCGGCAATGTCCGATACGCCGTCCTCGCCACCGATTACCTCCAGGCCGAGCTCGATCCATCCCCCTTGCTGCACTTCTGGTCGCTCGGCGTGGAAGAGCAGTTCTACCTCGTGTGGCCGGCGCTGCTCCTGGTCGTCGCCGGTCGCGCAGCGAACGTGCGCCGGATCGGCATCGCGGTCGTCGTGGTCGGCGGAGCATCCCTGGCCCTGTCCGTGGCCTGGACCCCGACCGATGGGCCCCTCGCATTCTTCCTCCTGCCGACCCGGGCCTGGGAGCTCGCGATCGGGGCGGGTCTGGCCCTCGCCGCGACCAGGCTGGCTGGACCGCCCGCGAGCATCGCCACGGCATCTGTCGTCGCAGGTATCGCGGCCATCGGCGTCGCATCGGTCCTGTTCGATCGTGCGACCCCGTTCCCGGGCACGGCCGCGCTCCTGCCCGTGGCCGGTGCAGCGCTGATCATCGCGGGCGGGATGCGCGCGCCCCACGGCCCGATGTCGCGCCTCCTCGGCATTGCGCCGATGCGCTGGATCGGGGGCATCTCGTACTCGCTGTACCTGTGGCACTGGCCGTTGCTCGTGCTGCCTGCCGCAGCCGTGGGCGCACCCCTGCCAGGTGTCGTGCGTCTCGCGCTCGTGGCCGCCACCTTCGGGCTGGCCGCCGCGAGCCGCCGCTACATCGAGGACCCGATCCGCCACGGCACGGCGGCCCGGGTGCCGTCGCCGCGAACGCTCGGGTACGCGGTCGCCCTGAGTCTGGTGGTCGCCATCGGCTCGCTCGGGACCGGTGTTGCGATCGGCCCGCCCACCACCACCGCGACGACCGACGACGTCAAGCTCGAGCTCCCGACCGCACCCACCACCGCGAGCGCCGCACCCGCCGGCAGCGCGCCCAGCGGCAGCGCGCCCAGCGGCAGCGGGCCAAGCAGTCCCGGACCCAGCACGACAGCAACCCCACCCGCGACCACGACGCCCCGCGCCGCGACGCCCGGCGGCCCCGTCCCGACCGACCTCGTGCCGTCCCTTGGCGCCGTTCGTGCGGACCTCCCGGTCATCTACGCGGATGGCTGCCACGCCAGCGCCGCCGAACTCCCCTCGATCGCCTCGAAAGCGAGCTGCGTCTACGGCGCAACGGATTCGCCGACCACGGTCGTGCTCATCGGCGACTCGCACGCGGCGCAGTGGTTCCCGACGTTCGAGCGCCTCGCCAGGGAACGCTCGTGGCGCCTGGTCTCGATGACCAAGTCCGCCTGCCCGGCCGTCGACGTCGACGTCGACATCTTCAACCCGACCCTGAAGCGCGCCTACCCGGAGTGTGCCGCGTGGCTGGCCATGACCCTGCAGCGAATCGCCTCGGAGCGGCCGGCCCTCGTCGTCATCTCCGATGCCCGCTCGACGCGCTTCCTGATCGGCGGCGAGGCGGTCCGGTCCACGGACCGCGACGACCTGTGGGCGGAAGGCATCGGCCGCACGGTCGCGTCAGCCAGGGCCTCGGGCGCGCAGGTGGTCATCATTGGCGACACCCCCGATCCCGCCGGCGATCCGCCGGTCTGCCTGTCCGACCATCTCGACGATGCCCTGGCCTGCGCGACCCCATCGAGCGTGGCCGTGGCGACCGGCCGCCTCGCGACCGAACGAACCGTGGCCGCAGCAGCCGGCGCGACCTTCATCGACCCGACCCCGTGGCTGTGTCCCACGGAACCCTGTCCCGCCGTCATCGGCCGGCTCCTCGTGTTTCGCGACGGCCACCACATGACGACGCCGTTCGCCGCTGCGCTCGCGCCCTACCTCGACCCGCTGTTGCCGGTCATCGCGCCCTGAGCGGCGTGGCATCATCCGTCGATGACGACCAGCCCTGACCTGCGCATCCCGGAACTCGAGCCCGAGGCCATCCGCGCGGCGCACGGAACGATCCACCCGGCGTTCATCCATTCGCCCCAGTACGTGCACGAAGGGCTCTCGGCGCGGCTCGGCGTCCCGGTCATCGTGAAGGTCGAGACGGCCAATCCGATCCGCTCGTTCAAGGGGCGCGGGACGTGGGTCGCCGTGTCGGCCCTGGTGGGGGAGGGCAGGATCGGCCCCGAACGTCCGGTCGTGTGCGCCTCGGCCGGCAACTTCGGCCAGGGCGTCGCGTACGCGGCGCGCGCCCGGGGCGTGCCGGCCATCGTGTTCTGTTCGACCCGCGCGAATCCGGCCAAGGTCGCCCGGATGCGGGCGCTCGGGGCGACCGTCATCGAGGTGGGCGAGGACTTCGACGCCGCCCGGGCTGCTTCCGAGGCCCATGCCGCCGAGCACGACGCCGAACTCCTCGTCGATGGCCACGATCCGCGCATCTCGACGGGCGCGGCGACCCTCGCGCTGGAGATCACGGACGGCGTCGATGCCTTTGACCTGCCGGCTCCGGCGCTCATCGCCGTCCCGGTCGGCAACGGCGCGCTGCTCAACGGTGTCGGATCGTGGATGCGCCACGCGGCGCCCGGCTGCATGGTCCTCGGCATCCAGGCCTCGGGCGCGGACGCGATGACCCGCTCCTGGCGGGAGGGCCGTCCGATCGATACGCCGAGCGCGGCGACCTACGCCGACGGGATCGCCTCGCGCATCGCCATCCCGGCGGCGGTGGCCCTGATGGCCGGCCGCGTCGATGCCATGGTCACGGTCAGCGACGAACTCCTGCGATCCTCGCAGAGCATCCTCACCGACGAGCTCGGGATCACCCTGGAGGGTGCGGCCGCGGCTTCGTGGGCGGGCCTGATCGCCGCCGACCGGCCGGATGGTCCCGTCGTGGTCATCGTGACCGGGAGCAACGCCTGACCACGGGGCAGGGGAGCGCCCGAGCGTGACCCTGCGACGGGTCCTGCCCAGCGATCCGGCGGACTTCCTGCGCTCCATCGTGCCCCTGGCCCTGCTGGCCTTCGCGGCCGTGGAGGACCAGGCGCGCCTGCCGGTACTGCTCGTGCTCGGGGTCGGGACCGCGGTCGCCGCCTCGCGCGCCGCGCCCGTGCGCTGGGCGTGGGCGGCCACGCTGCCCGTCGCCCTGGCGCTCGCCTGGGGGGGCCTCACCTCGCCATCGATCGCGACCGACCGCTCGTCATGCACGGATCCCGCGTCAGCGCTCGCCTCGATGCGTATCGTGGAGGCCCTGGTCGTGCTCGCCGCGGTCACCATCCTGGCGGTCGTGCTGCGGGCCAACGCGGCCTCCATCGGCCTGCGCATGCCCGCCCGCCGATACGTGCGCTGGGCCATCCTCGGCTTCCTGGTCACGGGTCCCGTGGCGCTCATCGCGGGGCCGTACCTCGCCCAACCGTTCTTCGGCGACGTGGGCTACGAACTCGTCCCGGCCGCGATCGTACCCGCGCTCATCTTCGCGGTCGGCAACGGGGTCTCGGAGGAGGTCGCCTACCGGGGCGTACTCCTGCACTGGTCGGCACGGGTCATGGGCACGGGTCCGGCGCTCATCGGCCAGGCGCTGGTCTTCGGCCTCGCCCATTCCGGCACCGACGTCAGCGGATCGC
>JANOTJ010000079.1:0-1799 GCA_031416295.1 Chloroflexota bacterium | reverse complement strand
TGCACGATCGCTCGCCCAGATCGACACGGATGTCAGTGTGGGGATCGATCCACGAGGCGTTCGTCACAGAAGTGCATCTACGGCTTGCACATCCAGTGCCCAGGGCGGAATGAGGGCGCCCGCGAGCCACCGGGCGCAGCGTCCCGCCACCGCGAGCCACCGCGAGCCACCGCGAGCCACGCCTACTCCGGGCCCAGGTGGTAGCCGAAACGACGCGACAGCCGCGACAGCTCCCGGGTCAGCCGGCCCACTGGGCGCCCCAGTTCCTCCCGGGACTCGCGTCGAGAGGCCGCTTCCCGGATGAGCCGCGCGCCCAGGGACTTGGCGGGCTCGGGCGGGAAGACCCGGGGCTGACGGTCGCTCGCGAAGGGCAGGGCCAGCGCGGGATCACGTACGGCCTCCACGGCCCGGGCCGCCAGCACCCGACCGAGCATCAGCGACGGCCCGACCCCGTTGCCGCTGTAACCGAGCGCGGCATGGATGGGCCGCCCGGTGACCGAGGTCACCCATGGCAGGTGGTCGGCGCTGATATCGATGGGGCCGCCCCATGCGTCCTCGATGCGCACCTCGCGCAAGGACGGGAACAGCCGTCGGAGGCCAGCCGCAGCACGCGCCGCCGAGCGCAGGTCGTCGGTGAAGACGCCATCGATGCGCCCGCCGAAGCCGGCACGTCCGCCACCGCCACCGATCGCGATGCGCCCGTCCGGCGTGGTCCGCAGGTAATGCAGCGTGAAGCGGGCATCGGACAGGCCCTCGCCGCCGGTCCAGCCGATGTCCGCAAGTCGGTCCGGGATGGGTTCGGTGAGGACCATGTACGACGACCAGGTCACGAGCCGGCGACCGAACCACGGCCATGCCGCCGCCCACGCATTGAGCGCTACGATCGCCGATCCCGCCAGGACCTCGCCCGCACCGACCGCGGACCCGCCGACCGCGAACCCGCCGACCGCGAACCCGCCGACCCTGACCCCGACCCCGCCCCCGCCCCCCGGGACGTGCGAGGCGACCGTGCGCACCCGGACCGGGCGCATGCCACCGACCGAATCGCGCCGCGCCGGCGCGCGGCGCGACCCGGCGGCGAGACTACCGAGCACGCCCGGCACCTGGCCGTCGATCTCGACGACCCGGGTCCCCTCGCAGATCACGACTCCGCGCTCCAGGAGGACTCGGCGCAGGCCCCGCGCGAGAGCGGCCGGCTGGATGGTCGCAGCGCCGGGCATGAACACCCCGTCGCGGAACACCGGGGAGTGGACTCGCGCGGCGACTTCGGCCGCGGACTCGGGCACGTACCGGTCGCCCGCCCCGAGCCGTCGACACGCCGCGACCCCCGCGGCCCAGCTCCCATCCTGGGCTGGAGCGGCACTCACCTGCAGCGCGCCGGCCCTGGTGAACCAGGCGTCCACCCGGTGCTCGGCGCACCAGCGTCCGATGACGTCCACGGCGACTTCGCTGGCCCGGGCCGCCGCGAGCGCGCCCGCGTCCCCGTAGCGCTCGGTGAGCGTCGGCAGCTCGTCCCACCAGTTGGTGACGAAACCGCCGTTGCGGCCCGACGGTCCGCCGCCGCAGATGTCGGCCTCCAGGAGCACGATCCGGGCCGCCGGTTCCAGCTCCGTCAGCCGATAGGCGGCCCACATGCCCGTATAGCCGCCACCGACGACGACCACGTCGGCGGTGATCGTGCCGCGCAACGGGGGTGCGGCCGAGGGCGCGGCGAGCGCGGGCGAGACCGCCGCCTCGGCGGCGAGGGCCTCACGCAGCCACCACGACCGGCGATCGCCGCTGGGCTGGACGCCGCCCAG
>JANOTJ010000078.1:0-2055 GCA_031416295.1 Chloroflexota bacterium | reverse complement strand
AGGTCGTCCGCGGAGTACCCGCGATACAGGCCGCGTGCCGCAACGGCACACATCTCGTCATACAGCTCCGGCCAGCCCACGCGACGGCGGCGGTAGCAGAAGGTCACGAATTCGACCGCGTCCGGGTCTGAGACTCGCGTGACGGCGTCACGTGGATCCATCGATGGCATGCCCTCCGATCGGTCGGCCCGGGCGCGCATACCCACGGACGGGGACGCGGCGCGCGCTCGGATGTGCTGGGGAAACGGATTCTGACATCTCGAAACCACGTTCGATGCGCTCGGTCGATGGGGGACCGGCGTCCAAGCGAAGCTCCGGAGGTGCCCCGGCCACTCCCTCCCTCGAGGACACGACGGCCGGTCGAGGGCCTATGGTAGGCCTGTTGGCAGGCTGCCGGTAGGGGGCTTGTCCACCACTTCATCCACGAACTTATCCACACGAACAGGCGTTCGGCGAACGGACGTGCGGTACGTGCCTGACCGGTTCAGGTCGTCCGGCGGGAGAGTCCGAGCCCAGGTCGGTCGCTCGGTCGCCAGCGCTTGTCCGAACCGAGCTCCAGCCCCTCGAACGGGTCGGCGGCGAGCAGCAGATTGCCGTCCAGATCGACCCATTCGGCAAGCGAGGCGACGACCGCCGACGCGGCGATCCCGACGGACGTCTCCTCCATGCACCCGAGGAACGTCCGGAATCCGAGCTCGCGGGCGCGCTCGAGCATCTGGCGTGCCGGCGCGATGCCGCCGCACTTCGCGAGCTTCACGTTGACGCCGGCGACGACGCCGACCAGCGCATCGAGGTCCTCGATCGACACGGCCGATTCATCGGCCACGATCGGCAGGGAGGAGCGCTCCTGGAGCCAGCCGAGGTCGCGGTAGGCGCGGGCCGGGAAGGGCTGCTCGATGAGCTCGACACCGAGGTCCACGAGCTCGGGCAGGAGCGTCTCGGCGTCGGCTCGCGTCCAGCCGGTATTGGCGTCCACCCGGATCGGTCCGGCGTACACCTCGCGGACCGCCCGGAGCGTCGCGAGGTCGGCCGGACCGCCGCACTTGATCTTCAGCGCCGGGAAGTCGGAGGCCCGTTGCGCGCGCTGGGCGACGATGGCCGGCTCATCGATGCCGAGGGTGAAGTCGGTTGGGGGCAGGTCCGCGGAGAGGCCCAGCAGCGCATACACGGGGACGCCGAGCATCTTGCCGGCGAAGTCGCAGAGCGCCGTGTTCAGTGCACATTTGGCAGCGCCGTTCCAGCGCAGCTCGGAATCCCACGTCGATGACAGCCACTCGATGTGTTGGCGCGCCGACCAGGCTTCCCCGACGTCGGTGATGAACTCGTCCGCGTACGACAGGAGCAGGGGTAGCACCGCCGCCATCGACTCGGGGGTCTCGCCGTAAAAGCGGTCCGGGTAGCCCTCCCCCACCCCGACGACATCCGGAAAGCGCTCGTCGCGCAGCTCGACGATGACCGTCGTGACGCGCGTGCCCCCACCGTGGTCGGCCCGCGCGATGCGGAAGGGGTCGCGCAACGCCAGCGACAGGACCTCGTGGCGGAGGCTCAGACCCACGGCAGCGCGTCCACACGTGCGCGAACCTGCGCCCACAGCGCGTCCGGGCCGAAGCGAACCGGGTCGTCGGCCGGCAGCCCGGTCTCGGCCGCGATGCCCGCGATCACGGCCCGGGCCTCGTCGTCGGCCGGGTACAGCGACGTGTTGCAGGCCACTGCGACGACCCGGGACGGGGCCACCAGCCCCGCGATCCGCTCGTGCAGCTCGATGAATCCGGGCAGCGACGCGATCGGGAACGAGACATCGGGGAGATGCTCGAAGTCGTGCGCCTCGAGGCCCGGCTTGTGGACGAGGATCATCGCGTGCGGCGTGGCCCCGTGGATGAGGCCCATCGTGACCGCGCTATAGGCCGGGTGATCGATCGACCCCTGGCCCTCGACGAGGATCCAGTCGGCGCGGGCCTCCCCCTGCTCGACGAGCCACTCGACCGTGCCGTTGGTGAAGTCGCTGATGACCCGGTCCACGGCCACACCCCAGCCCTCGATCATCATCCCGGTCTG
>JANOTJ010000077.1:0-2256 GCA_031416295.1 Chloroflexota bacterium | reverse complement strand
CGGGAGCAGCCCACCTCTCGATGCGTGGTGATCACCGCGCGACGGACGCCATGTTCACAGCGATGCTTCAGGGCGCGTTGCGGAGAGCGATGCTGTAGCCACCGCCCTGTCGCCCTGTCCGCGGCCGGCGCGGGCGCCGCTCCGCGCTATCCTTGCCGTGGAGAGGTGGCCGAGCGGTCGATGGCGGCGCTCTTGAAAAGCGCAGAGTTGCAAGACTCCGTGGGTTCGAATCCCACCCTCTCCGCCACCTCCAGGTCACCGAGGAGGGCGTGATGGCGGCCCCGGCGCCCGGCCTGTGCGGCGTCTGCCGGCACACTCGGGTCATCACCACGGTTCGCGGCAGCCGGTTCCGGCTTTGCGAGCGGTCTGTCACGGATCCACGCTACGCCCGGTACCCAGCCCTGCCAGTGCTGGCCTGCCAGGGCTTCGAGCCGATCGATGACCGGTCCGGACGAGACCGATCGTCCGCTTGACGGCCAGCGACCGCCCTGCCACCATCCGCCGCACGCAACCGACAACTGAAGAGCATGGCTATGAACGGGACGAGTACCCGTCGTGACGTCGGCACAGAGACCCGGTGGCTGGTGGAAACCGGGGCGACGACGACAGGGAATGGACCCGGGAGCCTCCGGACCGAACGAACAGCGCCCCGCGAGGGACGCACGACAAGTAGGCTCCGGCGCAGAGCGCCAGCGATACAGGGCAGCGCCGATCGCCGCGGTGGGATTCCACCACGAGCCTCCGGTCACGAAGAGTGCGGCACACGCCGAAAGAGGGTGGCACCGCGGAAGGCACGACCTTTCGTCCCGGGGACGACTGGTCGTTTTCTGATTCTCTGAGGCCAACCGCGATGAGCACCGCCGATCCGATCAGCATGGCGCAGGCCAAGCGCCTCGCCGCCGACGCCGACACGGTCCTGTTACGGGCCACGCGTCCGGCCGACCTCGAGACGCCCATCGGCGCCTTTCTGCGCCTCGATGACGGTGGTCCGGCCTACCTGCTCGAATCCGTCGAGGGCGGGGAGCGGACCGGCCGCTACTCCTTCCTGGGCACCGGTCCGCGTCGCCTGCTCGAGGTCAGCGCCGGCATCGCCCGCGTTCAGACCCGCCCGGTGACGGTGCGCGACTACGCACCGGACCTGCCCGTCGAGACATTCGAGGCGCCCGATCCGCTCGACGCCATCCGGGCGTTCATCCCCAAGCGCCGCGTCCTGCCGACCGACGGTATGCCGAGGTTTACCGGTGGGGCCGTCGGCGCCCTCGCGTACGACGCCGTGAGCACCTTCGAGCCGCGCGTCCCGCTGCCCGACCGTGATCCGGTCGGCGTGCCCACGGCCGCGTTCATCGAGACGGACCTCGTCATCGTGTTCGATCACCTGACCCACACGTTGTCGGCCATCGCGTCGCTGCATACCGAGACGCCCGACTTCGAGGGCCGCTACCGGATCGCCGAAACGGCCATCTTCGAGGCGCTCGAGCGGACCCAGCGGCCGAGCGCCGCCGAACTGCGGGTCACGACCGGTCGCGCAGTCGCGCCGCAGGCCCTGGCCGCTCCCATCGAGAGCTCGCTCGGTCGCGACGAGTACATCGCCGCGGTCCGGGTGGCCAAGGAAGCCATCGCCAGCGGTGAGGCCATCCAGGTCGTGCTCGCGCGCCGCCAGTCGTTCGGCCTGCCGCTCGATCCGTCCACGGGCTCGCAGCTCGACGGCATCAGCCTGTATCGCGCGCTCCGGCGGGTCAACCCGAGCCCATACCTGTTCTTCATCCGGACCCCGGCCTACGAGGTCGTCGGAGCGTCGCCGGAGCTGCTGCTCCAGGTCCAGGGCGACCGCCTCACGACGCACCCGATCGCGGGCACCCTCCCGCGCGGTGCGGACGAGCTCGAGGACCAGCTCCTCGCAGAGCGCCTGGCGCGCGACCCGAAGGAGCGTGCCGAGCACGTGATGCTCGTGGACCTCGGCCGCAATGACCTCGGCCGCGTCTCGCGGCCGGGCACGGTCACGGTCAGCAAGTACATGGAGGTCGAGAAGTACAGCCACGTGCTGCATCTCGTCTCGCATGTCGAGGGCAGGCTCAAGCCCGAACTCGATGCGCTCGATGCACTGCGCTCGGTGTTCCCGGCCGGCACCCTGTCGGGGGCGCCCAAGGTCCGCGCGATGCAGCTCATCGCGGCCGCCGAGGACGAACGCCGCGGCCTGTACGGCGGCGCCGCCGGCTACCTCGGCTACGACGGCAACCTCGATACCGCGATCACCAT
>JANOTJ010000076.1:0-4712 GCA_031416295.1 Chloroflexota bacterium | reverse complement strand
CCGAGGCCGACTACGAGCGGGCCGTGCCGCTCGGCCCGACGTGGCACCGACTGGACTCGACGGTCCGCGCCTCGGACGCGGGCTGGGAGCCACCCGCCCACCTCCGCGAGCGGGACGGGGCGCTGATCTACCTCTCGCTGGGATCCCTGGGCTCGGCCGACGTCGGGCTGATGCAGCGGCTGGTGGACCTGCTCGCGACCACGGAGCACCGGGTCATCGTGTCCAAGGGTCCGCTCGCCGACCAGATCACCCTCCACGACAACCAGGTCGGAGCGGCGATCGTGCCCCAGCCGGCCATCCTGCCGCAGGTCGACCTGGTCATCACCCACGGCGGCAACAACACCGTCACCGAGGCCTTCCACCACGGCAAGCCGATGATCGTCCTGCCACTCTTCTGGGACCAGGTGGACAACGCCCAGCGGGTCGACGAGACCGGCTTCGGCCGGCGCCTCGCGACGTACGGCTTCCGCGACGAGGAACTGACCGACGCCATCGACGAACTGCTCGCCGACGAGGTTCTCGCCACCCGGCTGGCGGCCATGTCGGCGCGCATCAAGTCGACGTCCGGCACGCTCCGGGCCGCCGATCTCATCGAGCGAGTGGCCCGGACCGGCGAACCGTTCCGCGCGTAGGTCGCCACGCCGAGGTTGCAGGAGCGTTCGTCGTTGCAGGACTCTCATGTGGGGACCGCTATGGCCGGTCTCCGTCAGGGCACGTCCTCGAGGCCGTGCTCGATGGTCCCGTACACGTGCAGCAAGTCGAGCCGCAAGTCGCAACCTGTGGCCTCGATCGTGAGCGTGGCATCCGCTTCGGTGTTCTCGGGCAGATCGATTTCTCCGTCGCAGTCCACGCCGTCGACCTGCGCGCGGAGCGTCGACGGGAGTGTCGTCCCGATCACGTAGCGCCTCTCGTCGCGCTGCGCCAGATGGGTCTCGACGACGTCCCCGTCGTAGGCGCTGAATGTGATGGCCAAGCGGTCGGCCGCGGCCGTCGGCTCGATCCGGACGACGAAGGACGACGGCCCGGGCAGGTGCTCGACGCCTTCCTCGAAGGTTCGGCGTGCGTCGCCACAGCCGGCGATCGCCGTCGCGAGGCACGGGATGAGCGCCAGGGAGCGGAGCCATCGGGTCACGCAACCATCTTCGGCCCTCGAGGCATCGTCGTCGACCTGACCGTACCGCGGGACGGACTACCGCGGCGGGACTAGGATGACGACACTCCCGAATACCGATCCCGCCACGCCCAGGAGGCCATCCCGTGACCGACACCCTCGAACGCGTCAAGACGTACCAGCAGTTCATCGGCGGCGAGTTCGTGGATGCTGCCGACGGTCGCACCGCGGACGTCATCAATCCGGCCAACGACCAGGTCATCGCCAACGTCCCGGCGAGCTCGACCGAAGACGTGGACCGTGCCGTGAACGCCGCCGACGCGGCGTTTCAGACCTGGAAGAAGTCAACGCCGCAGGACCGCTCGCTGCTGCTGCTCAAGGTCGCCGACAAGCTGGAGGCGAGAGCCGACGAGCTCGGTCGCCTGGAGAGCGCGAACGCGGGTAAGCCCGTTGGTGCCGCCATCGACGAGATGGCCGTGTGCGCGGATCTGTTCCGCTTCTTTGCCGGCGCTGCGCGAGTCATGGACGGCCTGGCCGCCAACGAGTTCGTGGCCGGGCACACGTCCATCATCCGGCGCGATCCGATCGGCGTCGTCGCCTCCATCGCCCCATGGAACTACCCGCTGTACATGGCCAGCTGGAAGCTCGGGCCGGCCCTCGCCACGGGCAACACGGTGGTTCTCAAGCCGTCCGCCCGGACGCCGTTGACGGCCCTCGCCTTCGCCGAGATCCTGGCCGAGGTCTTCCCGCCGGGCGTGGTCAACGTCCTGTCGGGCGCGGGCGGCGACATCGGCGACGCGCTGGTGGGCCATCCGAAGGTGCGCATGGTCTCCATAACCGGCGACACGGCCACCGGCAAGCGCATCGCGAAGATCGCGGCGGACACCGTCAAGCGGCTCCACCTGGAGCTCGGTGGCAAGGCGCCGGTCATCGTCTTCGATGATGCCGACGTGGACCAGGCCGCGGAGACCCTGCGCTTCGCCGGCTACTGGAATTCGGGGCAGGACTGCACCGCGGCCACCCGGGTCATCGCCGGGCCGAAGGTCTACGACAACTTCGTGTCGGCGCTGGCGGACCAGGTTCGGACCATCAAGTGGGGCGACCCGGCGGAGGGCGACGACATCGAGATGGGTTCGCTCATCGCGGCGGCCCAGGCCGATAAAGTCCAGGGCATGGTCGATCGGGCGCGCGGCAGCGCCGAGATCGTGGTCGGAGGCGAGCGCCCGGATCGGGCCGGCTCGTACTACGCCCCGACCGTCATCGCGAACCCGGACCAGAAGTCGGAGATCGTCCAGGACGAGGTATTCGGTCCGGTCGTCACGGTCCAGCGCTTCAGCGACGAGGAACAGGCCATCGCCTGGGCGAATGACACGCCCTACGGCCTCGCGTCCTCGATCTTCACCAGCGACATCGGCAAGGCCATGCGCGTGGCCAAGGCGCTCGAATTCGGGCACGTCTGGATCAACGAGCACTTCACCCTTGCGTCGGAGACCCCGCACGGCGGCGTGAAGCAGTCCGGCTGGGGCAAGGACGGCTCCAAATACGCCCTCGAGGACTACACGTTCGTCAAGCACGTGATGATCAACACCGGCGAGTAGCACGTCGCGGGGTGCGACGACGGGGCGCAGCGACCGGTCGTCGGTGACGCACCGCTACCCTGTGGCGATGCCTGACCCAGTGCTGCCCGCGATCGATCGCGGCGCGGTCACCGCTGTCCTCGAGGCGCTGGATCGCGACGCCATCGTCGGGGCGCGCTGGTTCGGCGCCAAGGGCCGGACGATCACGTCGATCGCGCTCGATGAGGCCTTCGTCCTGGATGCGGGAGCGTGTTACGTCCTGGCCATCGCCACGCTCGCCCTCGATGATCGGACGCGGCAGCGTTACACCTTCGTCCTGACCGGGCAGGCGCTCCGTGAGGCCGTGCCGGGCGACGGGGCGTGGCGCGCCCTCGTGGTCGCGATGGCCGAGGGCCGCACGATCGCAGCCCTGGCAAGGACGGCTGGGGAAGGCGGGCCGGGGCATACCGAGCGTGGGCGGCCCAAGCCCGAGCGGCCCAAGCTCGGGCCAGGCCCGGTCACTGCGGCCCTGGTCTGCCGGCCCGCTGCTGCGATGCCGGCCCGCGATGACCTGGGCACGGAACGGGATCTCGGCGCGGATCAGAGCAACACCGGCGTCGTCATCGGCGAACGAGTTCTGCTCAAGGCCTATCGCCGCCTCCAGCCCGGGCTCAATCCAGACCTCGAGATGACCGCGTTCCTGACCGAGCAGGCCCACTTCGGGGCGGTCCCGCCCCTGGCCGGCTTCGCGGAGCTCATCGAGGCCGCCGACGGCAGCCGGGCGGCGACCGCCACGACCGTCGCCATGGCCCAGGCCTACGTCGCGCAGGGAGCGGACGCGTTCGAAACGATCGCCGCGGCGCTCGTCGGCTGGATCCGTGCCCCGGGCCAGGTCAGCCTGGACGTGGCGACGGAGATCGCCGCGGACCTCGGCTCGCTCACGGCAGGGCTCCACGCCGCCCTGGCCGATGGTCGTGGTGCCCCGGAGATGGCGCCACGCGGGGCCACCCGCGCCGAGTTGCGCGCCTGGCCAGTGACCGCTCGTGCCAACCTGGAGCGAGCGCTCGACGTCGCGCCGGGCGATGCCGGCTCCACGGTCCGGGCTCTGGGAGCGCGCATCGTCGAGGCGCTGACCATCCTCGATGCGCTCCCCACCACGCCAGAGCTCCAACGGACGCACGGCGACTACCACCTCGGCCAGGTGCTCATCGCGCCGGACGGCTTCCGGATCATCGATTTCGAGGGCGAGCCTCTGAGCACGCCCGAGGAGCGACGAGCCCACCGCCATCCGCTGCGCGACGTGGCCTCGATGCTCCGCTCGCTCGACCACGTCGCACGAAGTGCGGCGCGACGTGTTCGCGAGGGCGAGCGCGGGGCGGACTCGGAGGGCGACCGCGCGGCCAGCAGCGGCGGCGCGCGCGAGGTCAACATCGCTACCGACTCGGTGGCCCACGTCGGGCTCGACATCGACGCCTGGATCCGGCGCGGTCGCGAGCGCTTCCTCGAGGCCTATCGCGATGGCCTGCGCGAGGCGCGGGTCTGGATCGACATCGACGCCGACCTGTTGCGCGCCTTCGAGGTGGACAAGGAGCTCTACGAGTTCGCCTACGCGGCGACGTACCTGCCGACCTGGCTGTACGCGCCGACCGAGGGCATGCGCGCGCTCATCGAGGGCGAAGCGTGACCGGCCCCGACCGGGTCGTGCAGTTCCGGGCCGATATCGCCGCATCGCCTGACGCCTTCGAGCGCCTGCTGGATGCCCAGGCTGCGGCCCCGATCGAGGCCATCGATCACGCTCAGCGGATCTGCTGCACGGGGCTCGGCAGCTCGCGGTTCGCGGCCGAGATCGTGGTCGGGCGACTGCGTGCCGAGGGCCGCAGCGCGTGGGCCGAACTCGCGTCCACCGACCAGGCCGCGGCCACGGCGCCCGCGGCGGACCTGACTCTCGTCGCGATCTCGGCCTCGGGACGGACGCCCGAGGTGATCGCGGCCGCCCAGCGCCATCGGGGAACCAGCCGGGTCGTCGCCATCACCAACGACCCGGC
>JANOTJ010000075.1:0-1639 GCA_031416295.1 Chloroflexota bacterium | reverse complement strand
CGCTCGGAAGCGCCGCGTCCTTCGTCTCGTAGTAGCTGACCGTCCTGCCGGTGTTGCCGAGAGACGTGTTCAGGGCGCAGACCGCGGCGTGGACGGCCGCAGGCTGGCGCTCCCCAGCCACGATCAACCCCTTGCCGCGGTTCGCCACAAGGTCCGTGGCAAGAGCGTCGATCCAGCGCGGGTCAACACCGGGGAGGCCGGCTTCCGCCAGGGCTCCGCCCCCTCGACCTTGCTCGGGGCTGGCTGCGGACGGAACAAGGCGTGCCGCGAGGGCCGCGAGGAAGGGGGCGATCTGCCGGCTCTCGAGACGGAGCCGATGATCCGCCATGGTTCCCGTCAGCGAGTAGACCCCCTCAACGGCGTAGAGCCGGTTCATCGCCTGTCCTGAGCCTGTCGCCCCTCGACTTGGCTCGGGGCGACCCTGAGGCTCTCGAAGGGTCGAAGCGGCGCCACCCGAGACCCCCGCACGCCGTCCGGCCGCGAAGCCGCGCGCGTGACGGAGCATCTCGGGGTCGGTCATCAGCGGGTCGGCGTCGAGGGCGAGGATGACGGACGCCTGATCGATCCGGAGCATGAGATCGACGTCGCGCCCCGTGGCGGCTCGCAGGCCCGCGAGCCGGTTCTCGTCGCTGACCGCCTCGTAGGTCGCCCAGATCGTCCGCGGATAGCGGGCGCGGAGCTCGGATGCCAGGCGCGCCAGGGTCGGCGAGGAGAAGGACTCGGAGACGACCGCAAGGCCGGCGCCGCCATCGGCGGCATGAGCCTTGGACAGCTCCGTCCAGGCCGCCACGAAGTCACTCCAGGACTTCGGCTCCCCTTTCAGCCTGACCGCTTGCGAGCGGTCGGGATCGTAGAGGCCGATCACGGACGCCTGGATCCGCGCGCTCGAAGCTCCGAGGGTCGCGGGGTGACCCGGGTTCCCCTCGATCTTGGTGGGTCGCCCTTCGTGGCTCTCGACGATGAGGCCGTAGGCGCTCCGGCCGAATGGCATCGTCGTCGCGTAGTAGCGGGGAATCCCAGGGACGGAATCCTCGGGAGCGATGACATAGGGCACAATCTCTTCGACGGGGCGCCGGCACCCCGCAAGCCCCGCGAGCGACAGCGAGGCGCCCAGGAGCATCATCATGTCGCGGCGGGTGAACCCTTCGGGAAGCTCCTCGGCGCCCTCCGGAAACTCCCGCTCCAGAAAGGCGCGGGATTCGGGGCGCCCCTCGAGCTGCGCGAGACTTCGCCAATCTGCCGGTGTCACCGGTGGCACCCCGAACAGTCAGTTGGCGGATTGACCGGTCGATCGCGCTCGAGCTGCGCCGCGAGCGTCGCAACGTCTCGGGGAGGTGTCCACTTCATGTTGGTGACCTCTGAGACGGGGCGTCTGTTGGGACCAGGGTTGCGATGGCAGTCGAGGCACCAGCCCATGCTGAGCGGCGCCATCTGGGTGACCGTTTTCATCTCGTCGATGCGGCCGTGGCAGGTGACGCAGCCGATGCCTGCCGCCACATGCACGCGGTGGCCGAAATAGGCATAGTCGGGCAGATTGTGGACGCGAATCCAGCGCATCGGCCGGCCGCTCTGGGCGCTCTCCCGAATCGGCGCCAGCAGCGCGCTGTCCCTCTTCACGACCTGATGGCAGTTCATGCAC
>JANOTJ010000074.1:0-2216 GCA_031416295.1 Chloroflexota bacterium | reverse complement strand
CCGACCGCGCCGGATCATGGATGCCGGGGACGTCCTCCTGGTCGACCTGTCGCGCGTCGGACGCGATCACGCCCGGCTCTTCGGGGGGATGCTCATCGGCCGCTACTACGTCGACGCCCTCGGTCGCCAGGCGATCCCGTTGGCCCTTCGCCGGCCGCACCAGCTGTACGTCGACGAGGTCCAGAACTTCGACACGAGTTCACTCCGGGGGATTCACACCGAAGGCCGCAAGTTCGCCCTCGGGCTGACACTCGCGACCCAGTACCTGCGCAGTCTCGGGCTCGATCTCCAGAGCGCGATCCGGGCGAATGTCGCGACCCTCGCGCTGCTGCAGCCCTCGCCGGAGGATGCGCGCATGTTGGCCGATGCGTTCACGCCGCTAACCGAGCGGGACCTCTTCAACCTGCCTCGCTTCCGGATGGCCATCCGGACCGAGCTCGACGGCGAGACGCGGATCCTCACGACCGATGTCCTCCGCGAGCCGCCGCGGCTGGGCTCGACCGATGCGGTCCGGCGCCGCAGCGACGAGCGCGACGGTCACGCCCCGCGCGAAATGCGTGATGGATGAGCCTGTCGTGGTCCGAGACGCGGTCCCCAACGCGGTCCGCAACAACAGGGACGACAGTAGGGTGACGAGGAGCGCGACAGCCCAGCGTGCGCAGCGCGGCTCGACTCGAAAGCGCGACACGCTTCGCTACCTGCGGGCTGGTGCTATCTGGACCGCGCTGCCCGTCCGGGACCAGCGGCTCCTACTCTGGCTGCTCCAGGCTGACGTCGTCACCGCGCAGCTGGCCGCGCTGCTGGTCTACGGCCAGCTGCGCACCGCTCAGCGACGACTCGCCCGACTTTCGGAGTACGGCATGGTCGCGGGCTTCTGGGCGGCCGGGGTGCAGCGCCCACGGGGCCGCTACGCCTACGCCCTCACGCCGGCCGCCCGAGTGGACATCGAGCGGCTCGTGTGGCCCGACGGACGACCGCAGCGGGCGATCGCGCTGCCGCCCTCGCCGCCGATCCACCAGCTCGCCTCGCACGACCTCCTGGCGGCGTTCCTGACACGGGCGGACGAGACGCGCAACGAGGGGCTCTTCGCCTGGATCCCGGAGCGGCCGGCCAGCGAGCTGCTCGGCGGCTATGTTCGACCCGACGCGATCGCCGGGGTTCGCGTCGGCGAGCGGGCGATCGCGCTGTTCATCGAGCGCGACCTCGGGACGGAGCGTGGCGAGATCCTGCCAGGGAAGATCCGTCGCTATCGCTCGCTGTTCGGCGGACGATCGCCCATCGCGCTGAGCGTGGGTTTCGTCGTGGAGTCTGGCCGTCGGGAGCGTTCCATCCAGCACCTGTTGCACCCATCACTGACCGGGCCGCGAATGCTGACCATCACCGCCGAACGGCTGATTGCCGACCCGATCGGCGCGCTCTGGGCCGATGGGCTCGCATCCATACCGACCCGCGGACTCGAGGCATTCGGCGACACCGACGCCTCGGTCCTTACTGCCGGCTGCCTGGCCGACCCCGACGCGCTTGCCGTCTTCGACGATCGAGCAGCGCAGGCGATGTCGGTCCTGCGGCCCCACCTCCGCTGAAAGCGCTGGGACTCGGGGAATGGCGCCAGATCTGCTTCAGGTTAGCCCGGATCCACCGATAGCCCGGACTGATTCGGCTGCCGGGACACAGCAACAGGTGCCCTTCTGAACTGAGAAGCTGGCGGTGAGAAGCCAACAGCAAGATCAGCAGAGGAGCACCTGATAGATGCGATCATCGCACAGCCTCGACCGGCTCGGCACGGCCTTCGACGACGATCGTCTGGTGGCCGACGCGGGGCTCCTCCTGCCGGCCACCCTGGCCCACCGCCTCGGCCTTCGTGAGCTCGTCGATGGGCATCTCGACCTCGGCGACAAGGCCGGCCGGGCGCACGTCGGCGACAAGCTCGTGACGCTCATCTTCTCGGCCCTCGCCGGCGGCGACTGCATCGACGATGCGAACGCCCTGCGGGCCGGCGGCACGGAGCGGATCCTCGGCTTCACGGTCAAGGCCGCCTCGACCCTGGGGACGTTCCTGCGGAGCTTCCGCTGGGGCCACGTCCGCCAGCTCGACCGGGTGTCCCGTGAGCTGCTCCGACGGGCCTGGGAATCGGGCGCGGGTCCCGGATCCGAGCCGTTGACGATCGATCTCGACTCGACGATCTGCGAGACGTACGGCCTCCAGAAGCAGGGCGC
>JANOTJ010000073.1:0-2943 GCA_031416295.1 Chloroflexota bacterium | reverse complement strand
CAGCTCGCCCGATCCATCCGTGGCGAAGGTACCCTGCCGTCAGACCACGGTGACAGAGTCGCTGTCCGCTACGCGGTCAGAATCCCTGTCCCTCGACAGGGCCGCCGTCAGGCGGGCGGTCGGAGGCCGCGAACCCTTGACGGGCGGCGCGAGCGGGCAAGATGAGATGGGCCGCCGCGCCAGCGGCGGCCTCCAGGACAAGCGTCCGACGTCGCAGTACGATCCACGGAACGCGGCCGCTACGAGACGACGCGAACTCTGCGCCCGGATTAGGTAATGAGTGTCCATCGATAATCCCTAGAGATGGACCCGGGGAAGATTGGCGCGAACCCGGACCGCCGAGACGAAGGCCGTTCTCGGAGGCGACCAGAAGGACGATTGAATGCGAGGCGGGTCCGTCCGCAGCCGTAACGGACCAGCAGGGTTGTCGTCCCCCTGACATCAGACAGGCCAGCCGTGTGCTGGCGTCCAATGTCAGGAGCAAGGAGTGTCGGTTCAGCCCACTTCACTTGAATATGGGACGAAACTCGTAGGCCAAAGAGAGGCCCGCTGGAGCTTCGTCCTCTACCCGGAGGCCGCCGAGGGCGGCGGGTCGTTCCGATCACCGGCCCGCGAGACGTCCGGCGGTGACTCCCCCGCCGCGGATCCGGAGCGAAGCGCGGCCGATGCTGCCCGGCGCGCCCGCGGGATGGTCCGCCGGTACTGTGCCGCGAACCGGCTCAACCGGCTCGGGACGCTGACCTATGCCGGGACAGGTAACCACCGCCCGGCGGCCCTGCGGGTCGACCTGGCCGACTTCTTCCGACGGCTCCGGGGCGCGGTCGGCGAGCACTTCCCGTACCTGTGGGCGCCGGAGTGGCATCCGGGCGGGCACGGGCTCCACGCGCACTTCGCCGTGGGCCAGTTCATCCCCAGGGGGAGCATCGAGCGTGCCTGGGGCCGAGGCTTCATCCATATCACGCTGCTCGGCGATCTGCCGGTGGGCGCGGGGACCCTCGGCGAGGCGCGACTAGCCGCCCGCTATCTCGCGAAGTACGTGGGCAAGGATCTTGCCGCCGGGGGCCAGCCATCCGGGCTCCATCGGTACGAGGTCGCGCAAGGTTTCCAGCCACGGAAGGTGTCGATCGGCGGGACGTCGGCGGATGACGTAATCGAGTGGGCGGAGACGTACATGGGCGCTCCGGCCGAGCGGGTCTGGCGATCGCGGGACGAGGAGGCATGGGACGGACCGCCCGCCCTGTGGGCATCGTGGGCCTGACCGATACCGACGCGCGAGAGGCGGCGCGTCGGTGGGCCGAACGAACGTGCCAGGCGCAGGGCGTCCCGGTCAAGGTCGGTGATGGCGCGGCGATCGAAACGGTCGTGGTGCTGCTCGGTCAGAGCCGCCAGACAGGCTCGATCCGGTCGGGGTCAAAGCGGGTTCGGCCGCGGACGGCCGGGCGAACGATCGCGCGGTCGAGCACGGCGGCGACGATCGCCCGCTGACGGGTCAGGGGCAGCTCGGCCCAAGTGGCACGAAGTGCCGCAGCCTCGCCGATGTGAGCCTCGATCGCGGCCGTCTGGGTCAACCGGCTGACCTTGCGCTGGCCGGCCTCGATGCGCGCCTCGATCGGCTTCCGAGCGGCGAGGTACTCCGGGAACGTGATCTGACGCTCACCGTAGGCGCGGGCCAATTCTTCAAGCTGCGCTCGGTCCGCGCCTACGGATGCTTGCGCACCATCGGCCTCGGCGTCTGCCCTGGCGGCTCCGGTCAACGCGGCGGCGAGTTCGGGCGTATCGAGCCGGTACAGGACCGCCTCGGCGATGAGTTGCTCCAACGGATCGGCGAGGACGGCGATGCCGCCGCAGCCGGGCATGCCGGGACCCTTGGCGCAGACGTATCGCCGTTGGCCGTCGACTCGTGGCCGGGCAACGAGAACAGCGTCGCAGATGCCACATCGGAGGAGCCCTCCGGACAGGAGATAGCGGCGCACGGTGCGGCGGGTCAGGCGGGCGGGATCGCTGAGGCTGGCCCGGATTTGGGCCGTGTCGTGGTCGGTCAGGATGGGATCCCAGGTCCCACGCGCGACGATGTCGCCGCGATACGATCGCTGGCCCGACAGTCGCGCCGACATAAGCATTCGTCGGAGGACCTGGACCGACCAGGGCCGGCCACGAACCGACGTGATGCTGCGGGCGTTCCAGTCGGACGCAATGGCGCGCAGGCTGTCGCCCGCGCGAATGCGCGCGGCAGCCTCGCGGATCGCGGTCGCCTCGGTGGGCTCGATGGTCCGCCGATCCTCGCCGTACCCGAACGGCCGGTCGCCACCGCCGACGTCCTTGCCAGCCTGAGCGAGTTCCAAGTGCTTGCGGGTGATCCGGCGGCTCTTGTCGTCGCTCTCCTTGCGTGCCACGGCGCCGAGGATACGCGCCAGGAACCGCCCGTCGTCGGTGGACAGGTCGATATCACCGGAGATCGTCGCCATCGCCCGAAGTTTGGCCCGATCGCAGACCTCGAAGAATTCCTCTAGCTCCTTGGGCTGGCGATGGAGTCGGTCAAGGTGCCAGACGACGACGGCATCGACCGCACCATCGGCGATGTCCGCGAGCATTCGCCGGTAGGCGGGTCGGAGCTTGCCCGAGTAGGCGCTCCGGTCGTCGTCGACGTAGACCTCGTGGACAGGCCATCCGCGGCGCTCCGCGAAGCCCTGACAGTCCGCGATCTGACGCTTGACGCCGAGTTGATCCCCGTCCGGATCGGACGAGATGCGGGCATAGACAGCGGCGGCGGTCGGCATGAGGGAACATTACCACACGCTATTGTCACTCAGCGTGTTGTCGCCGGATGCTTCTCGTCGGCCACCTCCGAGACAATGTCACGTAGCGCTCAAACCCCGCCTGCGTCATCCGCGCCAATTCCGCGAAGAGGGGCTCATCGACAGTTGTGCAAGTATCAGTACGCGG
>JANOTJ010000072.1:0-8925 GCA_031416295.1 Chloroflexota bacterium | reverse complement strand
CCGCTTCGAGGCGCGTGCCGAGGCCGGCGGCGCGAGCGCGCCGGACGATCGCGTCGGCGAAGACGACATCGGCCAGGCCCACGCCAAGGTGCGTGGCGACCACCCGACCGGAGCTCGGACGGGTGGTCCCCGCGAGCAGCGCCTCGCCCAGGGTCGCCGTCGGTTCCGGGTAGCCATCGAACTGGCCGGCATCGCGATTGGCCAGGAACTGCCCGCGCTCGTCGACCAGGAACAGGGCCGCCCCGCGGGCCACGGAGGCGGCGCACATCGTCGCGTAGTCGACCGGGATGATCAGGGCGTCGGGTGCCAGCCAGTCTTCGGTCATGGTCTGGCGTCGGGCCGGATCCGTGAACGAGACCGCGCTGATGACGACATCGGCTTCGGTGGTCGCGGCGCGGGCCTCCGGGACGACGTCCGCAGCGGCGATGCCGGGCGTGGCAAGGGCCGCCGCGGCAAGGTCCATGGCCCGCTCGCGATGGCGGTCGTGGATGATCAGCCTGGCTCCCGGCAGCACGTGCCCGATGGCCGCCAGATGGCTGTGGCCCTGCACCCCGGCCCCCACGATGGCGACCGTCGCCGATCCGCCCGGGCCGAATCGGGCCATCGCGACGGCGGACACGGCAGCCGTCCGCTGTGCGGTGATCGGACCACCGTCGAGGATCGCCGTCGGCCGACCGGTCGTTGGATCGCTGAGCACGACGATCGCGGCGATGGCCGGCAGGCCGCTCGCCCGATTGCCTGGGAACCCGGTGACCCACTTGATGCCGAGCAGGTCGCGGCTGGCATCGTCGGGAGGGTCGTCGTCGCCGTCGAGCGCGCGCCAGGCGGCGGGCATGGCATGGGCGAAGGAGCCCGGCGGGCGCGGGTGGACGCCCACCTTGGGCGGCAGCTCGGCATCGACCACGAGTGCCGTCAGGGTGCGCTCGGCGAGGGCGATGCGCTCCGCCATCGGCGGCATGGACGTCTCGACCTCGGCCCGGGACAGGTACACCAGATCGCTCGACATGCCTGCAGTCTAGATGGCGGCTAGGATGGAGTCGTGGCACCCATCGACCCTGCGACGAGCCTGGAGAACCTCAAGCTCGAGCGCGACGCGATCATCCTGTATGACTCGCTGGCCTCGATCGACCGGGACCCTGTCCGCTCCGCCGCGTTCGCGCGGATCGCGGCCAACGAGCGTCGCCACGCGGACGTCTGGGCGACCAAGCTGACCGAGTTCGGCGTCGATGTCCCGGCGGCATCGTCGCCGCGCGTCCGGGTGCGCTTCATCATGACCGTCGCGAGGCTGTTCGGGACGCGCGCAGTGGCCGATCTCGTCAAAGCCCTGGAGGGCGCCGAGGAGGAGCTCTACGACGCGCAGGGCGGTTCCCCGGAGGTTGCGGCCATCGCCGCCGACGAACGCGAGCACGCCCAGATCTGGGACCGCCTTGCCGCGGCCGGGGAGCTGACCGCCGATCGCGACGGGGTGGCCGAGGCGCACAAGGCGACGTCGGCGGCAGCCGTCGGGAGAGGCGAATCCTGGCACCGCCGGAGCGGCCGCTCGGGGACACTGCGGGCCATCATCTTCGGGGTCAGCGACGGCCTCGTGAGCAACCTGTCACTGGTCATGGGCGTCGCCGGTGCGTCCTCGCAGAATCCGGAGTTCATCCTCATGGCGGGCATCGCCGGCCTGCTCGCCGGAGCGTTCAGCATGGCCGCCGGCGAATACATCAGCATGCAGAGCCAGCGCGAGCTGTTCGAGCGCCAGATCGCTCTGGAGCGCGCCGAGATCGAGGCCATGCCCGAGGAGGAGGAGGCCGAACTCGCCGCGTCCTACCGGTCCAAGGGGTTCACCCACGACGAGGCGGCGACCATCGCCCATCGGATCTTCCAGGATCCAACGGCCGCGCTGGACATGCTCGTCCGGGAGGAACTGGGCCTCGACCCCGACCAACTCGGCTCGGCCTGGGGTGCGGCGTTCGGCTCGTTCGTGGCGTTCGCGATCGGCGCCGCCGTGCCCGTCATCCCGTTCCTCTTCGGTGGGAGCGTCGGGTACACGATGGTCAGTCTCGCCCTCAGTCTTGTCGCGCTCTTCGTGGTCGGCGCCGGGGTCAGCCTGCTGACCGGTCGGAGCCTGCTGTTCTCCGGGTTCCGCCAGTTGGGGATCGGCCTTGGGGCGGCCGCCGTCACGTACGCGATCGGCGCGCTCATCGGCGCATCCACGGCCGGCTGAAGGTGTTGCGTCCGGCGGCCTGGCGATGACCGACTCGGCGTCCCTGCGCGAGCGGCTCCGGCAGGAGGGGCTGGAACCGGCAGCGTGGTCCAGTGGTCCGGCCGATCGCTACGGCGCCCACGACCATGCGTACGACAAGGTCATCGTCGTCGCAGCGGGGTCCATCCGCTTCGGGTTGCCGGTGTCGGGCGCGCACCTGGACCTCACCATCGGCGACCGCCTGGAGCTGCCGGCGGGCACCCTGCACGAGGCCGTCGTCGGGCCCGCGGGGGTTGATTGCCTCGAGGCGCACCAGCCGACGGGGACCCTGACTGCGGGGCCGCGACGCACCACCGCTGGTTCGTGGTGAGCCCCGCGCGAAACCGGGCAGCCGGCTCCGGACGTATCCGATGACGAGATCGGTCGCGGACCGTGTCGATGAAGCGGCCCTCGTCCGCGAGGTCGTCGCCGGATCGCACGATGCGCTGGCCGCGCTCTACGACCGTCACGCCGACGCGGTCTTTGCGTCGTCTTGCCGGCTGACTTCCGATCGAGGGCTAGCCGAGGAAGTCGTGCAGGAGACGTTCCTGGCGCTCTGGAACCGGGCCGAGACGTTCGATGCGACCCTCGGGTCGCTGGCGGCGTGGCTGCACACGATCGCTCGCAACCGGACCGTCGATCGATTGCGAGCGGCCGGTCGACGTCCGACGCTGATCCCGCTCTCGGCGGCGGCCTCGATCGGTGGCGATGAGGCCGATGCCGATGCGCTCGACCGCTTCCTGGCGGCGGGCTCGATGGTGGCGGGGGCGATGCCGGTCGCGTCACCCGAGTCGGCGTCGGCGCTTCGGGAGCTGCGGATATCGCTCCAGCGGGCGGTCGCCGAGATGCCCGAACCGGAGCGGATCGTGATCACGATGGCCTACGGCGAGGAATTCAGTCAGACGGAGATCGCGGAGCGGCTGGGCTGGCCGCTGGGAACGGTGAAGACGAGGACGAGGCGGGCGCTGCAACGGCTGCGAACGGTCCTCGACGATGGGATGAACGACACACGATGAGATCACGACGATGACCCACGACGAGGCGCTCGAGGCGCTCGAGCTCGCGGCCCTGGACCCGGCCGGCCTTGATCGGCTGATGGCCGGCGATACGGCCATGGCCGGCGCGGTCGCCGGGCATCTCGCGGGCTGTCCGTCGTGCGCGCTCGAGCTGGAGCACCTGCGCGGGCAGGTGCCCCTGCTGCGCGACGTCATCGCGACGTCCCCGCCGGCTGATCTCCGTGCGCGGACCCTCGACCTGGTCCGGGCGCAGGGGGTCGCGCGCGGCGGGCCGGTGCTGCGTGCGCTGCCCGCGGATGTCGTGCCGGTGGACGTGCTCGCGCCGGTGGACGTGCTCGCGCCGGTCGCCGCGCTGGCGGCTGCCGCTTCGCCGCTGTCGTCCGGAGCGCCGTCCAGCATCGTCCCGATCCGCCGATCATTGACCCGGTTGCTGCCCTGGGTCGCGGGAGTCGCGGCTGCCGTCGTCATCTCGATCGTCGCGACCAGCGCGCTCGTCGGCGCACGCATCGACGAACAGCTGGCAGCCCGCGACGCGGCGATCGGTCAGCTCAGCTCGGTCACCGCGGCGACCCTCGCCATCAGCGCCGAACCCGACGTGGAACGGGTGGTCCTCGCCGCGACGGACGGGTCGGCCACTGCCGGGACGCTCCTGTTCTCTCCATCCACCACTGAGCTCGTGGTGGTCGCCACGGACCTCGCCCCGCCGCCGGTCGGCAGCGAGTACCGCTGCTGGGTGCTCCGGGACGGGCAGCGCCAGGCTGTCGGGAAGATGTTCTTCGGAGGCACGCTCGCGTACTGGATCGGCGATGTGGCTGCGCTCCAGGATCTGACCGAGGGCGCTACATTCGGCGTCTCCCTCGTCCAGGTCGGCGGCCCATCCGTCGAGACCGATCCGGTCATCGCCGGCGACCTCTGAGGTCCAGCCCGCGCGCGAGGCCCGCCCGGTCATCGAGCGCTCAGCGGTCGCGAGCGCCCTCGCTGAGCGGCCCGCTATCCGAGGCATGCTCCGGCTCGATGCCGCGCGGGATCCCGAGGTACTCCCCGTGGAGCTGGAGCAGGCGGTCGGCGAGGGCCGGCGAGACTGTTTCGCCCTCCTCGGTCAGGGCCGCCGACAGCCACACGGCCTCCACCGGCCGCTCCCTGGCGTGGACCTCGTCCTCGCGCCGCCGGGCATCGAGCAGGACGAGCCAGACCAGCCCGGCTCCGACGACGAGCCCGACGATCAGCAGCCACCAGTTGAATTCGGCGTTCACCGCGGCGAAGGATAGCGGAGCCCGACGAGTCGCGGCCGCTACACTCCGCGGATGTTCACTGGTACCCCGGATCCCATCGCCTTCGCCATCGGCCCGCTATCCATCGGCTGGTATGGCCTGGGCTACGCCGTCGGCCTGGCGGCCGCCTACCTGCTCCTGACCTGGCTGGCGCGTCGCGCCGGGGAGGACCCGGAGCTCGTCGGGAACGGGATCATCATCGTGGCCATCGCCGCGCTCATCGGCGGGCGGCTGTATCACGTCATCGATCAGTGGGCGCTCTACGCGAACGACCTGAGCAAGATCATCCTGCCGCCGTACTCCGGCCTCGGCGCGTACGGCGGACTGGCCACCGGGATCGTGGCGGTGATCCTGATCACGCGAGCCAGGCGAGTCTCGTTCTGGCGCTGGGCGGACATCATCGCGCCGTCGGTCTTCCTGATGCAGGCCATCGCCCGCTGGGGCAACTACTTCAACCAGGAGCTGTACGGGCCA
The DNA here is from genome assembly GCA_031416295.1 of Chloroflexota bacterium. Classification (GTDB taxonomy): domain Bacteria; phylum Chloroflexota; class Limnocylindria; order Limnocylindrales; family CSP1-4; genus SPCO01. The sequence goes on along the minus strand of JANOTJ010000072.1, from coordinate 3,934 downwards.
CCGACGAGCCTGCCCTGGGGCATCCCCATCGACTGCGCGCATCGGATCGCGGAGTTCGCCTGCGACGCATTCCCGCTCGAGACCACCCGGTTCCACCCGCTCTTCCTGTATGAGTCGCTGTCGGGCGCCCTGGGCGTGCTGGCGTTGGTCGCCATCGGATCCCGCTTCCGGACGCGCCTGCGACCTGGTGACATCCTCCTGTTCTTCCTCATCTGGTACTCGCTGGTCCGGTTCGTCCTGGAGACGCTGCGCTCGGACAACTGGACGTTCTTCGGGTTCCCCGTCGCCCAGCTCGTGAGCCTTGCGTTCATCATCGTCGCCGTCGTGATCCTGGTCCTGCGCCACCGTCCGGGCGCGGCGGCCGACGATCCGCCGCCGTCGGTGCCAGGCGTCGCGACGTGGGGCGCCATCGGACCGAACGACTGGAAGACTCGCCCGATCTCCGAGCCGTGGGCCACCGTCGGCGATCCCTTCGATGACGACGACGTCGAGGACGGGGATCCCGCCCGCCCATCGACGTGACCGGGTCGCCGCGCCGACGGCCACCGCCGGGTCGGATCAAACCGCAGGCACTCGCTGACGCGCGCGGCGGCGCTGTCGAAGGCCTCGCCTGGCTCGGTCGAGCGCCCGAGGCGCACGCGTCGTTGTTCTACCGCAGCTTCCGGATGGTGGTCCGATTCGTGGCGTTCGGCCTCCTTCGATTGCGCATCGCCACCTCGGGCCAGGAGCACCTGCCGGCGGGTGGCTACCTCCTCGTGGCCGCCGCGCATCGAGGCTGGATGGATCCGTTCGTCGTGATCCACGCCCTGCCCCTCGCGCCGCGTGCCTGGTTCCTGGGGAGTGCCCCGTCAACGTTCACGGCGCGCTGGCGCGAGGTCCTCATCCATCGACTCGGTGGGCTGCTGCCGGTCTGGCGCGGTGGCGTGGGCATCGATCAACACGTGGACTCGGCGCGCGCGGTCATCGCCAACGGGGCCGTCTTCGCGCAGATGCCCGAAGGCACGGTGAGTGGCCCGCCCGGGCGCCTCGGCACCCTGCGCACGGGCTGGGCGATCATCGCCATGCGCACGGAGGCGCCGGTCGTGCCCCTGGCCATGGCCGGCACGGAGGAGTTGTACATCGGCAGGCGGATGGCCTCGCAGGTCCTGCCCCCGACCACGGTCCGCGCCCTCGCCGGGCTGCCGCAGGGCTCGTCCCTGCCCACCCCGGGCTCGCGCGAGGAGCTGGCCCTCGCCCGGGTCATGAGCGACGCGCTCGCGGCGTTGCTCGGGCCGGCGGTGGAGGCCCTGCATCCGGGCACCGTGGATCCGCCCGGCCACCCGCGCCGGCTTCGGCGCCGGCTCACATGGTTGCTGTTGCGACCCGGACGCCTCGACCGCGACGACTGAGGCGCACCCGCTCGGGCGGGCCGGCCAGGCTCAGCCCGTATACTCGGCCACGATGCGCTACGCCGAGTCCGTCCTCGATCTCGTCGGCAACACGCCCCTCGTCCGGATCACCCGGGTGGTCCGCGATCTCGGCCCGATCGAGCGCCAGCCGCTCCTCCTCGCCAAGCTCGAGATGCTCAACCCGGGCGGCTCCGTCAAGGACCGCATCGGGCTGCCGATGATCGAGGCCGCCGAGCGCGCCGGCCTGCTCAAGCCCGGCGGCACCATCATCGAGCCGACCAGTGGCAACACGGGGCACGGCCTGGCCATCGCCGCCGCGCTCAAGGGCTATCGATGCATCTTCGTCATGGCCGACAAGCAGTCGGTGGAGAAGCAGTCCCTGCTGCGGGCCTACGGCGCGGAGGTCGTGCTGTGTCCGACCAACGTCCCGCCCGAGTCGCCGGAGAGCTACTACAGCGTGGCCGCGCGCCTCGCCCGTGACATCAAGGGCGCCTTCAAGCCCGACCAGTACTGGAACATGGAGAACCCGGCCGCCCACGAGCGGACCACGGGCCCGGAGCTGTGGGACCAGACCGAGGGCCGGATCACGCATTTCGTGGCCAGCGTCGGGACGGGCGGCACGATCTCCGGCACGGCGCGCGTCCTGAAGGCGCGAAACCCCGCAGTCCAGGTCATCGGCGCCGACCCCGAGGGCTCCGTCCTGTCCGGCGACACGGCCCGGCCGTACCTCACCGAGGGAGTGGGGGAGGACTTCTTGCCCGGCACCCACGACCCGTCCGTCATCGATCGCTGGGTCCGCGTCAGCGACCGCGATGCCTTCGCCATGGCCCGGCGCCTGACGCGGGAGGAAGGGATCCTCAGCGGCGGCTCGTGCGGGACCGCGATGGTCGCTGCGCGCGAGGTCGTGCGCGGTCTGGCAGCCACCGAGGCCGGCCGGGATGCGGTCGTCGTCGTGCTGCTGCCCGACAGCGGGCGGAGCTACCTGTCCAAGATCTACAACGACGAGTGGATGCGCATCAACGGCCTGATGCCCACGACCGGTGCGACCACGCGCATCGAGGCGCTGCTCGCCGACCGCCACCGCGGCCCCGAGATGCCGGCGGTCATCGTGGCGCGGACCACGGAACGGGTCGGCGACGCGATCGCCAGGCTCCAGGAGTTCGGGATCAGTCAGCTGCCCGTGTCGGAGGAGGCCGAGGGCGACGACGTCGCGGGGCTCGTCGGCTCGATCAGCGAGAAGGGCCTGCTGGACCGGGCATATCGCGACCCATCGGTCGTGGAGCGTACCGTCGGCGAGGTCATGGACCACCCGCTGCCCCTCGTGGACGCGTCGGCCACGCTCGATGATGCCTTCGCCCTCCTGTCCGGCGGCGGCGTGGCCGCACTGGTCGCCGTTCGTGGCGAGCGCCCGGCGGGCGTCGTGACCAAACTCGACCTGCTGGAGTACCTGGCCCACCGGCCGACGCCCGGCGGCTGACCAGGCGTACTCGTCGCATGTCCGTGTCTGACGTCCCGACCATCCGCACGCCCCGGTTCGAACTCGTCTCGATGTCGCTCGCGTTCATGCGCCTGCTCCTCGCCCGGGATCTCGTCGCCGCGGCCGCGGCCATCGGCGCCGCCGTCCCGCCGGCCTTCGCCGACAGGCTCGATGCCTTCCTCCAGTTCCGCATCGCCGACCTGTCCAACGATCCGGTGATCCAGCCGTGGCTCGGCCGCGCCATCGTCCAGGAGGGTCCGGCCGGCCGTCAGGTCATCGGCTCGGTCGGGTTCCACGCGCCGCCGGACGAAGCGGGCTGGGTGGAGATCGGCTATCACGTGGAGCCCGCGTTGCAGCGCCACGGCGTGGCCACCGAGGCAGCCAGCGCGATGCTCGATTGGGCCCGCCGGGAGCATGGCGTGCGCCACGTCCGAGCCTGTACGGCACCCGACAACGTGGCCTCGCGGGCGGTCCTCGCACGGCTGGGGTTCCGTGAGGTCGGGTCGGCCATCAACGACCTCGGTGGCATCCAGCTCATCTTCGAACGCGACGACTGATCGACACGCCCGCGACGACCTGACCGCCGCGATGCCATGATGCCCGCCATGCACGACGCGTCCGAGACCTCCGATCCGGCTCCCTCGTTCGATACGCTCGCCGTCCATGCCGGCGCCGAGCCGGACGAGCTGACGGGCGCCGTCGCCCCACCGATCTACCAGACTTCGACCTACCAGCAGGACGCAGTCGGCAAGCCGCGCCGCGGCTACGAGTACGCGCGCTCGCAGAACCCCACGCGCGATCGACTCGAACGGGCGATGGCCATCCTCGAGGGCGGGACGGACGGCTTCGCCTTTGCCAGCGGCTCGGCGGCGACCGCGGCGATCGCGGAACTGGCCGCGCCCGGCGACGAGGTCATCGTCGGCGATGACGTGTACGGCGGCACGTTCCGCTATCTCGAGAAGGTCCGCAAGGGCGCCGGTATCACGACGACCTACGTGGACCTCGCCAGCGGCCCCGATGCGCTCTGGGAAGCGCTCAGCGAGCGGACGCGCCTCGTCTGGTTCGAGAC
>JANOTJ010000071.1:0-2507 GCA_031416295.1 Chloroflexota bacterium | reverse complement strand
GCTCCAGGACGCCACGGCGCAGCTCAGTCAATGGGTTTCGTGTCTCGCCGGGTACCATGCCACGCATAGTACTGCCCCAGGAATGGCGCGTCAAGGCGTCGCCCGAGCGAGGAAGTCCCGATTTCGTCTGCGGGCGCTCAGCTCGGCCAGGATTCGGCCAGGATCTCGGCGATCGTCTGGGCCAGCCCGCGTGGGTTCTGGAGCGCCATCATGTGACCGGTGTCCGGGACGACCTTGAATTCGACACCGGCGGCTTCGAGGTCATCGCGTGGGCCCGACGGCTCGCTCTCCGCGCCGTCCAGGTACCAGCGTGGCATCTGCAGGTCGCTCACCAGCGAGCGCAGCGGTGGCTCCGTGTCACGTCCTCGAGCGACCTCCGCGCGATGGAGCGCATAGGGCGCGACCAGACGGGTGATCCCGAGGTGGGCGGCTCGAAGGCCGTCGGGCAGCGCCTCGGCGTCCCTCGTCTGACCGTCGAGCAGATCGGCGAATCCTCGCTCCACGAAGTCCTGCTCGACTTGGTCCGCGATCGGGTCCGGGCCGTCCGGGTCGAGGCCGAGGCGGCCTTCGGCCATGATCAGGAGGGACACGATGTTTGGTCGGGCCGCTGCGACGAGGATGCTCACGCCTCCGCCCATGCTGTGGCCGATCACGCCGCACTCGGTCAGGGCGAGATCATCGATCACGGCCACGATCGTCCGGGCGTGGTCCTCAAGGGTGTAACCGAAACCCGCCGGGCGATCGCTGTAGCCATAGCCGAGGAAGTCGATCAGCAGCTGGCGCCGGCCCCGCAGCTCCGGTTCCACGGCGGCCTGCATCAGTTCCCCGGTCGAGGAACACATGATGCCGTGGAGCCACAGCAGCGGAGGATTGTCGCCGGGGATCTCGGTGAACCGGATGAAGGCCCGATCTCCGGGCAGATAGACCGACCTGAACACGATCGTCCCTCCAGGTCCAAGCGCGGCCGAGGCGCCGATCGATGGCTCCGTTCCCCGTCGGGGCCATCGATCTCTCAGTCACGCTCCCCGGCACGCCGGGGCTGCCACCCGTGCTATGGACAGTATCCACCCGAGACGTCGACCGCCCGGTTCATGCCGGCGTTTCCGTTCGGGTTGTTCACCGTCATGGCGTTCTCCATGCCGCCTCCCGGCTGGACCCCGACGCCGTTCCCAACCCTCACACCCGGCCAGGACATCACCATATTGCAGGCCCCCGTGAACCCGTTGGGGGTCGGGCCCGGTGCCGCCGACACGCTGCCGGCGAAGGCGGTGAGGCTCAGCGCGACGAGGCCCGTCACACATGCCATTCGGAGCCGCCTGAGTGTACGAACCATCACGTGCTTCTCCTCAGGATCGCCGGGGTGGACCCTCGGCCGTGAGGTGACGCTAGGCGCTCGTCGATCCTCCATCATCGGTAGAACCACGTACCACGGGCGCGGAGCGCATGACTGTCGCGAGCTCGGTTCGATTTCGCAGGCCGAGCTTGGCCAGCACATTCGTGATGTGCCGCTCGACGGTCCTGGGCGAGATCAGGAGCGATCGTGCGACCTCGCGGTTGCTGGCGCCGCCGGCCACGAGCCGCGCGATCTCGACCTCTCTTGGGCTGAGCCCGGCAACGCCTTCGCCATGTGCCTCCGGACCGCGACGCCATGCCCGGACGCCGAGCCGTCGGAGCTCCTGGGTGGCAAGACGCTGCTGGGTCGTCGCGCCAACCTCCTCGGCCAAGGCGGCCGCGTCGGTGAAGGCCCGCACGGACCCCTCGCGATCGCTATGCGCCAGGACCCGCCCAAGGTCGAGGCGCGCCCACAGGAGCTCCTCGAGCAACCCTTCGCGTTTCAGATCTTCAGCCAGGGCTTGGAGCATGGACGTCGCCGCATGGACGTCGCCCCTGGCCGCGGCGATCGCCGCCCTGGACCGAGCTCGCCGCACCTCTCGCATCGGATAGCCGCCAGCGCTCGCCTGGTCCTCCCAGGCGCCCATCTCGCGCTCGGCCCCCTCAACGCGGCCGATGCGGGCGAGAAGCTCCGCGGAGGTCACCGCGAGTTCAGATGCGCAGCGAGGGCACCGGGCGAGCGCGGAATCGGTGCGCGCGGCAACGAGTTCGGACTCGATGTCCCGGGCCAGCCGGGCACCGTCGAATCTCGCCTGCCACGCGGCGATCCTCATGTGGATGCTCATACGGAAGTGGGGATCCACCTCGATCTCGGCATCGCGTCGAAGGGCCCGGAGAGCCTGTTCGGGATCGCCCAGCGACAGCTCGATCGCATGGAGCCACGGCGTCGGATTTCCCCATCGCCGAGGAGCGTTCCCAAGGCGTTTCTCGAGCTCGGCAGCCTCCGCCGCGGCGGCGTGAGCCTCGGCGAAGCGGCCCAGACCCAGAAGGGCTCGCGCCAGGCCGTTTCCCGCCTCCACCATGGCCGTGGGCATGACGAGGCGCCTGGCCAGGTCCCAGGCCTCACGGAGGATGGCCCCTGCCTCGCGCATCCGACCGAACGGGAGAAGCGCGAT
>JANOTJ010000070.1:0-2767 GCA_031416295.1 Chloroflexota bacterium | reverse complement strand
TCGGTCGCACGCGGCGAGATCTTCGGGATCGCCGGACCCAACGGGGCCGGCAAGACCACACTGTTCGACGTGATCTCCGGCCACGCTCGGGCGTCTGGCGGGAGCGTCGTCCTCGATGGTCGCCGGATCGACGGGCTGGCGGCCCACGCGATCTGCCAGGCGGGGATCGTCCGGACCTTCCAGATCCCCGCGGTCTTCCCGGCCCAGACCGTCCTGTCGAACGCCGTCGTCGGCGCGGAGTTCGGTCACCGTCCCCGGTTCTTCTCCTCGCTGCGGTTCGCCCCCGACATCGTCGAGCGCGCCCGTGCCAGCCTCGCCTTCGTCGGGCTCGCCGACCGGGAAACGAGGGTCGCGGGCCTTCTCTCCGTATTCGACACGAAGCGATTGATGATCGCCTCCGCGCTCGCGACGGAGCCACGTCTCATGCTCTTCGACGAGCCGGTCGGTGGCCTCAACGCGACGGAGATCCGGGCGACGATGGATCTCATCCGCCGCATTCGCGACAGCGGCGTGACGATCATCCTGATCGAGCACGTGATGAGCGCCCTGATGGCACTCTCGGACCGCGTGATGATCATGAACCACGGCGAGAAGCTGTACGAAGGGTCGCCCGCCGAGGTAGCCTCGGATGCGGAGGTCGTGCGGGTCTACCTCGGGACGGAGAGCACGGCGGTAGCCGCGCTGGCCGGAGCCCGCCTGGATACGGCGGCGATCGGTGCGGACGATGCACGAGCGGGGGCCACGTGATGCTCGAGGTGCGTGGGCTCGGAACCGGTTATGGGCCGACGCAGATCCTCCACGATTGCTCGATCGACGTGCCCGAGGGGCGACTCGTCGTCGTCATCGGGCCCAACGGTCACGGCAAGTCCACGCTCCTGCGGGCGATCAGCGGGCTCCTGCCGGCGCGGACGGGCACCGTCCGCCTGGATGGGATCGACGTGACTGGCCTATCGCCGCAGGCCCTCGTCCGTCACGGCCTCGTCCACATCCCGCAGGGTGACCTGCTGTTCCCGGACATGACCGTGGATGAGAACCTCCTGATGGGAGCGTACCCCGCGGCCGCGTGGCGGGACCGCCACGCGAAGCGCGACGATGTGTTCGCCCTGTTCCCGGGGTTGGCCGGCCGGCGCCGGCAGCGGGCAAGGACCCTGAGCGGCGGCGAGCGGCGGATGCTCGCGCTCGGACGGGGGCTCATGGCGAACGCGCGCCTGCTGATGATCGATGAGCCCTCGCTCGGTCTCGCCCCCGTTCTCGTCGATGAGGTCTACGCAAAGTTGCGGGACATCCGCGAGCGGGGCCTCACGGTGCTGCTTGTGGAGGAGAGCTTCTCGCACGTGACGGCGCTCGCTGACCACGTCTACCTGCTCGAGTCGGGCCGGATCGTCCGCGACGGCCCGGTGGACGCGCTGCTCACGGACCCGGTCCTCATGTCCACGTACCTGGGAGTCTGAGGTGGGCCCGTTTCTCCAGGCGGTCGCCAGCGGCCTGATCCTCGGCTCGATCTACGCGGTCATGACCGTCGGGCTGACGTTGATCTACGGCGCGCTGCGGACGCTCAACATGGCCCACGGGACGCTGACGATGATCGGCGGATTCGTGGCCTGGATCGCTGCGGTGTCGTTCGGGTTGCCCTCGCTGATCGGCGCCGGCGCCGCGTTCGTCGTCGCCTTCGTGCTCGGCATCGCGATCTACCGGCTGGCTGTCGCCCCGCTCATCGGCCACCGCGACTTCGAACTCGTCGGGTTCATCTCGACGCTGGCAGTCGCGATGATCGCCCAGAACCTGATGCTCGTCGTGTTCGGCGCGCGCAACAAGCCGGTGGACCCGCTCCTTCCCGGGTCGCTCCCGCTCCCGTTCCAGATCACGGTCACGTGGCACCAGGTGCTGATGGCGATCATCGCGATCGTGGTCCTGCTGCTGTTGCAGCTGTTCCTCACCCGCTCGCGCCACGGCCTCGCGGTCGTCGCGGTCGCCCAGAATCTGGACGCGGCGCGACTGGTTGGCGTAGATGCGCGGCGGATCTACGCGGCGACCATGGGCCTGAGCGCAGGCCTCGCAGCGATCGCCGGCGTCCTCCTTGCGCCGATCTTCTTCGTCTCGCCGAATGCCGGGGACTTGCCGTTGCTGAAGGCCATCATCGTCGCGATCTTCGGCGGCCTTGGGAGCACCCGCGGCACGATCGTTGCGGCGTTCGCCATCGGGCTCGTGGAGGCGTTCGCTTCGCTCTACCTGGGCGCGAAGTTCGCGCTGCCTGTCCTGTTCGCAGTCGTGTTCGTCGCGCTCACCATCCGGCCGTATGGGCTGTTCGGGCTCTCGCAGGAGACTCGACTTTGAGCGGCATGCCTGTGCGGGCCGGTCCCGAAGGCGCGGTGGCCGCGAGCGACGAGGTCACGCCCGTCGCTCTCCGGGAGGCGCTCGGCTGGGCTCGCCCAAAGCTCCTGCTGGCCGCGGTCACGGTCGCAGCGGCAGCCGGCCTGCCGCTGCTCCAGCCCAATGAGTACCTGCTCCACGTCCTCGTCATCGCGTTCATCTACATGATGGTCAACCAGGCGTGGAACCTCGTTCTCGGGGTCAGTGGCATCTGGTCGTTCGCCCAGGTCGCGATCTTCGCGATCGGTGGCTACTCCTCCGGTCTCCTCGCCCTGCACCTGGGCCTGTCGCCGTGGATCACGATGCCGATCGGCGGCCTCGTGGCGATGGTCGTCGGGATCCTGCTGGGCATCCCGGCGTTCCGGGTCACGGGCATCTACGTCGCGCTACTGACCTT
>JANOTJ010000069.1:0-2922 GCA_031416295.1 Chloroflexota bacterium | reverse complement strand
TGACCGAAGTGGGCGTAGTAGCGCATCACGTGCCAGAGGATCGGCCGGTACCCGATCGTGACCATCGGTTTCGGGATGGTCTCGGAATACTCGCGCAGCCGGAGCCCCTGCCCTCCGCAGAACAGCACCACTTTCACGTCGTCAGATGAACCTCCGAACGCCGGGTACGGCCATCACCATGCGGCCCAGAGCATACTGGCAGCCAAACCCGATCGCGGCCGCGTCGTTGGCAGCATCAAGCCAGCAGCAGCTGCCAGTCTCCGGTGCGTCAGGGCACCGTGCAGCCACTCGATGGTCCTGCGTCGATGGACGTCCTCGGGACCCTTTCGTATAGTCATCCGAGCATTCATCCCGGTGGGTCGTCTCGGTATCGAGGCGATCCCCGCCCGACAACGACATCTGGCAGGGGTACGTGGACGCGCCATGGGTTCTGTTCTTCATGATGGATCGGATTCGACCGTGACAACCACCGTTGCGGGGTCGCGCCCGCTGCGTCTGGCAGTCCCGAGGATGGACCGCGGATCATCGTCATCGCGTATGCATGCGCCCGGGCCGTGGCTCTGAACCCGGTGCGGGCTGGGGGATCACCCAGGCGCTCCTCGGGTGCGGCTCGGTGACGGCGATCGTGGCCGACGAGTTCATGCCGTCGCTCAGGGGATGGCAAGCCGATCACCCGGAGGTCTCGCTCCAGGTCGTCGGGCTGCCGGAGGGGCGGGTCGCAGCCCGCGTCGGCGCCTTGCACAGGATCCCGCGCTTCTTGCAGTACCTGCTGTGGCTGCGGAAGGCCGGTGCGGTCGCACGCAGGTTGCATGCGACGCGACCCTTCGATGTGGCAGTCCATGCCAGCTATGGCACGTACTGGCTGCCCACGCCAGCCGTCGATCTTGGGATTCCGAGCGTGTGGGGGCCGGTTGGTGGCGCCGTGGCCACACCAGTCCGGGTGTGGCCTTCCCTGGGCCTCGTTGGAGCGCTGGGCGAACTGCTGGACCTCGTCGCGGTGCGGAGCCTGGCCATGCTCCCGAGTACGAGGAGGACCTGGCGACAGGCCACCATCCCCATCGTCAACAACCTCGAGACCTTGATGGCCCCTGCCCCCTCCGGTCGACCCGGGTCCGGATCGTGCAGCCCGGCCGAACCGCGGTCACGGCACGTCAGATCGGACAGGCCATCGACGCGCTCATCCTGCGCCGGCCTGGTCGCGCATACGCACGAACTGGGTTGAGGTGCGCTGCCCCGGTATACTCCCGGATCGGCGCTGCGGCCCGTGGGACCACGCCGAGTCGCCAACGAAGGAGCCTCGTGGTCGGATCGAATGGGATGGGTGAGGCGCCCCGATGACCTCGTCTGAGACCGCGTCCACCGGAGCCGTTCCCCGGGTGACCCGGTTCTCCGTGTACATCCCGGTCTGGAACGAGGCCCGATGGCTTCCTGGTGCGATCGAATCCGTCCTGGCACAGACGCATCCCGATTGGGAGCTGATCATCGGCGACAACGCCTCCGAGGACGACCTCGGCGCGATCGCGGCGCGCCATCCGGACCCACGGATCAGGTACGTGCGTTGGGACCGGCACGTTCCCATGTCGGAGAACCACAATCGGACGATGATGCTCGGTCGTTACGAGTGGTTGCACGTCCTGAGTGCCGACGACCGCATGCGCCCCGACGCGCTCGCGGTGATCGCGGCGCGAGTCCAGGCGGATGACGGAAGGTCGCCGCTGGCCATGATCGTCGGAGCGTGCCGACGCGTCGACGAAGGCGGCCAGGCTACGGACCTGGTCGACGGTCGCATCGGGCGAGCCGAGATCTATCAGCAGATGGCCGACGGTCGCTACGACGCCGAGCGATGGGTACGTTCGAACGCGACGCCCGGCATCCGGCCCTGGATGGCCGGTGCGGTCTCGATGCCCCGGGAGCTCGTGCATGAGATAGGTGGCTGGCGCCCGGAGATGGGCCTGTGTCACGACCTGGAATTCCTCCTCCGGATCGCCGCGTTCGGCGACGTCGAGTACATCGACTCGCCGCTGCTCGACTACACGGTGCGCGCGGATTCGGTCACGACCATCCTGTCCAATCGCCATGTGCGGCGCGGGGATCCGATGGTCCTGCAGGGGCGGGCGTGGCACTCGATCCTGCTCGCGCACGCGGCGCGGCGATCGATCTCGAGTGCCGAACATCGGGAAGTCGACGCCGCGATCGCCCGAGCCTTCCTCCAGCGAGCGATGTGGCACCGCTGGATGATCGGCGGCCGTGGTCGCCCCGGCGCAGCCCAAGACATCTGGCGGGCATTTCGCCTCAGTCCGCGGATCGCCCTCACGCCGCGCAACGTTGCGGCCGCCACCGTCGCTGTCCTGGTTCCTCGGCGCGGGATCGACGCGATCCGTTCCCGGGCCCATCGCAGGGGCAAGGTCCTGATCTGATCGGCGAGCCGCACGACCGTCCCTATTCACACCAACCCCTCGCGAGGCGTCATCCGTGGAACTCCGACGACAACTGGCCTTCCTCCGCTCGTCACTCCCACTCGTCATCGTCGCCACGCTCCTGGCCGCCGTAACCGCGTTCGTGGTCAGCCAGGTCCTGCCCCCGAGCTACGAGGCAAGGGTGATCGTGGCGGTCGGCCAGTCCGCCGGCGGGGGGAGCGGCGACCTGAACTCGCTGCAGGTCTCGCAACGACTGTCGCAGACGTATGCCGCGCTCGCGGTGACCAACGTCGCCGCGCGCGACGTGATCGATGAGCTCCGCCTCGACACGACACCCGAGAGGCTGCTCGAACACGTTCGGGCGGAAGCGCCGCTCGAAAGCACCCTGCTCACGATCACGGTCGATGCCCTGAGCGGCGAGGAGGCCGCCCGGATCGCGAACGCCTTCGCGGCGCGCATGGTCCGACTGGAAGTGACCGCCGGGGACGACGCACTCGCCAAGCTC
>JANOTJ010000068.1:0-26290 GCA_031416295.1 Chloroflexota bacterium | reverse complement strand
CTGTACTTCGGCGCTGGGCTCCTCGTCTGATGTCGTCCGCGATGCACGTCCGGGTGCGCCTCTTCGCGGTCCAGCGTGAACTCGCTGGCACTCGCGAGGTGACCCTTGCGCTGCCCGATGGCGCCGACGTGGCTGCCGCCTGGGACGCGCTCGTGGCCATCCACCCGGGCCTCGCGCCCGGTCGTGCGAGTGTGCGCTTCGCGCGCAACGGCGACTACGCCGACGAGACGACCGCACTCGCGGACGGTGACGAGGTGGCCATGATCCCGCCCGTGTCCGGCGGGTCGGGGGAAGCCGGTGGGATCGGCCCTCCTCTCGAGGGCCGCGTCCTGGAGATCCGCGACTCGCCCCTGGGCACGACGATCCTCGCCGAGCTCATCGACCGATTGGCCACGACCGAGGACGGCGCCGCGGTCGGATTCCTGGGCATGACCAGGTCCACGCCCGGGACGCCGGCTCCGGGCCAGGAGGCGGAGGCCGCGCGTCACGCAGGTCGCGCCGTCGAGTCGCTCGAGTACGAAGCCCACGGCTCCATGGCCCTGCGCATCCTCGGCGAGATCGCTGATGAGATCGCGGCCCGCTTTGGGGTCGAGCGCCTGGCCATCGTCCATCGCACGGGCGTTGTGCCGCTCGGCGAGGTCTCGATCGCCGTGGTCGCCGTCTCGCCGCACCGTGGCGACGCCTTCGAGGCCGCGCGCTACGCCATCGATGAGACCAAGGCGCGGGCGCCGATCTGGAAGGCCGAGCGATTCGCCGACGGGCACGTCTGGATCGGGCACCAGGCGCGCACCGGACCAGAGGTCGACGACTGATGCCCGGACGGCGTTCCGACTCGCTCCTCGACGGTCTCGATCGACTGTCCGCCGCCGCGGCGTCGCTGGCCGGCGCGTGGGGCGCGCGCGCCCGCGCTTCCACGACGCTCGGCCAGGAACGGGCGATGCTGCGCCTGTTCGGGGTCACGGGCCTTGACCGTTCCGGCCGCCCGCTCGCCGGGGCGGCCGTCGACCGCTGGGCGGCGAGTGCCGCGGACGGGCTCGGTGGCGGGATCGCCCTGTCCTTCGCGATGGCCCTGCTGGAGTACGACCTGGAACCGCAGCAGCTGGCCATGGACGTGGCCTCGGGCGCGGTCGATCTCGCCCTCGAGACAGGACTGCTGCTCGAGCCGGACCGGCGGGCCGTCGCGGAGGCGGAGGCCTCGCGCCTCGCGGGTGCCGCCATCGAGCGCATCGATGCCGACCGCGTCGCGCGCCGCGAACTGATCGACCTGCTCGGTGAGGCGCGTCGCCCATGGCTTGGCACGACCCTGGCCGAGCCCGAGCTCGGCGGTGCGCTCGACGAGGCGGTTCGCCTGGCGTCCGCCGGGTTCGACGTGCTCCGCGTGGAGGTCCCGATCGGCCGCGAGTTCGCGTCCCGGCTCCACGCCGCGGGCCTTGAAGCTCCGGAGTGGCGGCCGCCGGAGGGGAAGTATCCGGGCTTCGATGACGAGACTCTCGCCCCGGCCGGCAGCCAGCGGGCCCTGTCGCGCCTGCGACGGGTAGCGGATGGGGTGGCCGCGGAACGGCGTGGGTACGTCCGGGTCGCGACGGCCATCCCGCCGCTGGGCGTACCCGAGGGCGCGGTCGTGGCGGCCTTCGAGCGGGTCGACCTCGTCGAGGCCGACCCGATGGCGGAGATCGTCGCGGGCGGCGTCTCTCCGGACCGTGCGCTCGCGGATCATGGGTTCGCGCGCCGACTGCATCGACGCGCGGGCACCCTCGTGTCCATCGGTCCAGGCCCGTTGGTCGTCGCGCCGGAACTGGCCCTGGGCGTACCCGCCGACGCCCCCACGCGCGCGGGACGAGCGCTGGCCTTGCAGCTCCTTGGGGTCGCGATGGCCCGCGCCGACGGTCTCGCCGCGGACCACGTGGTGGTGGGCGCGTATCCGGCCTGGCTGGCCGATGAATCATCGGCCGCGGCCCGGATCCTCGCCGAGGTCACGATCCGCCAGGCGCTCTTCGCCGGGCACCCGATGCGATTCGATGAACCGACGGCGGACGCCGCGGGCTCCGCCGCCGACGCGTGGCCGTTCATCCTCTCGGCGGCCCTCGGGCGGGCAGGGGATGGGACGCTGATCATGCGCCGACCGCACGCCGATGCGCGACGGGCGCAGGCCGAGGGTCGGGCGGCCGCAGCGGTCGCCGCCGACCTTGCGACGGCTGCGACGCCGCCACCGGGCGCCCTCGCCGGAGTCGCCGCAGACCACGCGCGAGCGGTGCTTGCAGCGGCCGCGCTCACCCTCGATGGCCTGGCCGAACTCGGCTGGCGTGCCGTCCTCGGCGAGCCGCCCCCGCCCTCGATGACGGGCGGTCCACCCCGCGGCGCCCGGTCGCTCGGCGGTGATGCCGTCGCGGAGCGCACGGAAGCCTTCGACCCGCTGGCCGCCCTCGGCTGAGGCGGACTCGCTCTCGTGGGCGCCGGCCATGCACCGCCCAGGTGCCCGCCTTGAACGGGTAGACCGATCAGCCGCCGGATACGGCTGGGATGACGTGGACGAGATCGTCCGCACTGAGCGAGGTGTCGAGTCCGGCGCCAACGCCGGCCACGAAGACGTTGATGTGGGGACGCAGTCGCGGGCCCGACTCGACCAGTCGATCGCGCAACCCCGGGATGCGTTCGTCGAGAGCCTCGATGAGTCCAGCAACGGTCGGGGCGTCGACAACGTGACGGCGCTCGGCACCCGGGAACAGGGCCAGGAGCGAGCGCGGCAGCAGGACGGTGGCCATGGGCCTGCGGTCAGTCGACCACCACCGCTTCGACCGCCCAGATCTCGGGCAGGTCCGCGGTGATGCGCTGCCAGTGGTCGCCCTCGTCGCGACTGTGCCAGAGCTGCCCTGTCTTCGTGCCGAACGTCACGCCGACAGGATCCAGGGTGTCACGAGCCATGGCTTCGCGCAGCACGGAGAGGTACGCATCGCCACCCGGTAGACCGCCATCGAGACGCGTCCAGCCGTCGCCTCGATCGCGGGTGCGCCAGACGGCGGGTCGGGCGTCCGGGACGAAGCGGCCGCGATCGTCGCCATTGAGCGGGATGATCCACCAGGTCGCCGGGTCGCGCGGATGCGCGACGAGCGGGAACCCGAACTGGCTCGGCAGTCCGTTGGCGGTGAGGTCAGTCCAGGTCAGCCCACCATCGGCCGAGCGGTACATCCCGCAGTGGTTCTGCTGGTACAGGGTCAGCGGCTCGCCTGCCGCAGCAGCGAACTTGTGGACGCACTGGCCGGTGATCGGATCGGGGGTGGGGTCGAAGTCGGCGCGCACGCCGCGGTTCCGTGGCTCCCAGGACCTGCCCCCGTCGACGGTCTCGAAGATCCCGACTGCGGAGATCCCGATCCACGTCCGCTCAGGATCCTCCGGGTGCGGGACGATGGTGTGCAGGATCAGTCCGCCCGCGCCGGGCTGCCACGTCGGCTGGCTCTCGTGTTCGCGCAGGCCCGCCACGTGCTGAAAGGTGGTTCCACCGTCGTCGCTCCGGAACAGGCCGGCGGGTTCCACGCCGGCGAACAGGGCGCCATCGGGCGTCGTGGCCAGGCTCCAGACTGTGGCCACGGGCGGGATGCCCTCGCCATCCCCGAATGTCAGTCCATCACCGGAGTGCGACCAACTGGCGCCAAGGTCGTCGCTGCGCCAGACGGCCGGCCCGTACCAGGGCGACCCGCCCGCGGCATGGATCACGCCGGTGTCTGGATCCATGATGAGATCGTGGATCGGCCACCCCTCACACAGTGGTCCGCGGCTGCTCCACTCGAGACGGTGGGCGTCGCTCTCGAAGATGAAGGCGCCTTTCGGGGTGCCGATAAGCAGGATCACGCGCGGCATCGCGCCCTCCAATCTAGCGTTTCGGCTCAGGGTAGCCGCCTCGGCCGAGCGATGCCGCGCGGTGACCCGGGCGCGTCACCTTGCCCGTGCGGGTCCTGGGCAGGGAGCGCACGGCCGCGTTCGACGAGATACCGAGGTGCGTCACCTGGTGCCAGCCTACCCGTTCCGCTGCGAGTGCGAGGTGCATCTGGCTGCCTCCGGGCAGTTGCGACGATGCCCATTCCAGTGGATGGACCTGAGAGTCCTCTGAGAACGGGCGAGGACGTACCATCGAGGGCGATGACCACCCACGACGCTATCCGTCGTCGTCCCCGCCGGGTCGCGACCGGAGTCCCCCAGGTGCCCTGGCGCCGGCTCGTCAACCCGTTCCGCCCGGTCGAGGTGCTCAGCGCCGACCACGTCGAGGCCATCCACGTGGCATCGCTGCGGATCCTTTCCGAGATCGGCGTCGAGGTCATGGGCGATCGGGCCGTGAATTCGTTCGCAGGCGCCGGGGCGATGGTCGACCGCGCGACCGGGCGAGTCCGGCTGGATCCCGCGCAGGTGGAGTCCCTGGTCGCCCTCGCCCCGCACACCTTCCGGCTGCACGCTCGGAACCCGGAGCGGGACGTGGACTTCGGCGGCGCCAATGTCGTGTTCTGTGCCGTCGGCGGCCCGGCCTTCGTCAGCGACCTCGATCGCGGCCGGCGCCCCGGCAACATCGCCGATTTCACCGACTACGTGCGCCTCATCGGGGCCATCGATGTCCTCCATCAGGAGGGCGGCGGGCCGCTCGAGCCGACGGACCTGCCGGTCGCCACTCGGCACCTGGACCAGTACCGCGTCTTCGCCACGGAGCTCGACAAGACGTGGCACTGCCTGGGCACGGGGACGACCGTGGTGGACGATGCGCTCGAGGTCATCTCCATCGTCCGCGGCGTGGACCGGGCCACGCTGCTGCGCGAACCATCGCTGATCACCATCATCAACACCAACTCGCCGCTGCGCCTGGACGCCCAGATGGGCGACGGGCTGATGGCGATGGCCCTCCACGGGCAACCGGTGGTGGCCACGCCATTCACCCTGGCCGGCGCGATGAGCCCGATCTCGCTCGCCGGTGCCCTCGCCCAGCAGAACGCGGAGGCGCTGTTCCTCGTCGCCCTCGCCCAGATTGTCCGGCCTGGCGCGCCGATGATCTACGGAGCGTTCACCTCCAACGTGGACATGCGCACCGGGTCGCCCGCCTTCGGGACACCTGAATCGGTGAAGGCCCAGTTCGCGTCGGGCCAGCTGGCGCGACGCTACGGGTTGCCCTGGCGCTCCTCGAATGCGACGGCCTCGCCGGTGGTCGATGCCCAGGCCGCATACGAGTCCGAGATGGCCCTGTGGGGTGCCATGATGGGTGGGGTCAACCTGCTCTATCAGGGCGCGGGCTGGCTGGAGGGCGGGCTGACCGCCTCCTACGAGAAGCTGATCCTGGACGCGGAGCTGCTCCAGATGATGTCCGAGGTGGTCCAGCCGCTGATCGTGGACGAGGCGTCGCTCGGGTTCGAGGCGATCGCGGACGTCGGCCCGGGCGGACATTTCTTCGGGACGGCCCATACGCTCGAGCGCTACGAGACGGCGTTCTACACGCCGATGCTGTCCGACTGGCGCAACTATGAGACGTGGCACGCTGACGGGGCGCGGACCGCCACGGAACGGGCCAACGGTCTCTGGAAGCGGCTGCTTGCCGACGCCGTGCCGCCGCCGCTGGACCCGGCCGCCAGCGAGGCGCTCGATGCGTTCGTGGAGCGCCGCCGCCTCGAGATCGAGCGGGACGCCCGCCTGATGGGAGGACTCACCTGATGCGACCGCCGGGATGGTTCGACAGGCTCGATCGTCGGATCGCCACGTTCATGGCCGATCACGGACTGCTGATCCTGCGCGTCGCGCTGGGCGTCGTCTTCCTGTGGTTCGGGGCGCTGAAGTTCTTCCCGGGTCTGTCGCCCGCCCAGGACCTCGCGGCGCGCACGATCGAGGCGCTGAGCTTCGGGGTCGTGCCGCCGAGCGTGTCGCTGCCCGTGCTCGCGGCGTGGGAGGTCGCGATCGGGCTGGGCCTGCTCATCGGACACTGGATGCGCGCGATCCTGCTCCTGCTGTTCGTCCAGATGCTGGGCACGATCACGCCGCTCGTGCTCTTCCCGACGGAGACGTGGACGGTCTTCCCGATCGCACCGACCCTGGAGGGCCAGTACATCATCAAGAACGTCGTGCTCGTCGCGGCCGCGATCGTGCTCGGCGCGACGGTCCGTGGCGGGCAACTCACCGTCGCGCCGATCGTCGCCGATGCCACGACGGCCGCCGAGGACCGCTGAGCGGCGCCGGCCGCCCCCGACCGCTGCCCCCGACCGCCCGCGACCGCCGTTCGCGGCCCGGATATCGCTGGGACCGATCCGCGCAGCCCATCGGGCACCATAGCGCCGCCTTTGACCCGGATGGACGGTGATGCCACGCGTGATGCGTGCGTGGCGGGGTCCAGCTCCGAGTCGTTGTGGCGGCGGATACCGGCCATGTATCGGCAGGGGCGATAGCGGGCCCGGGATGGCATGCTCCCTTCCGCCCCGGTAACCTGTGTGCTACGGTAACGAGGATGTTACGGAACAGTCGGGCGCAGGCCCATCAGGACGGCCCGCGCGGCCAGGGCGGCCCGCGCGGCCAGGGCGACCCGTTCGAGGCCCTCGGCGACGCCCACCGGCGGACCATCCTGCGGCTGCTCGGCGAACGTGACCGCTCCGTCGGGGAGCTGGCCGGGGAGTTGCCGATCAGCCGGCCCGCGGTCTCACGACACCTGCGCGTCCTGCGCGAAGCCGGGCTCGTGCACGGGGCACCGCGCGGGACCAGGCGGATCTACGGACTCGAGGCCGACGGCCTGGCGGCCGTCAGGGCGTACCTCGAGCAGGTCTGGGGGGACGCTGCCGCCCGGTTCAGGCTGGTCACCGAGAACACGCTGGAGCCGCCGCAGTGATCGAGCCGCTGCGCCTGGCCTTCGACGTGCAGGCGCCGTCCGACCATGCGTTCGAGGTATGGACGACGCAGATCGGCCGATGGTGGCCGGCCGACCATACGACGACCGGCGAAGCGGACCTGACCGTGTGCCTCGATCCGCGACCGGGCGGGCGCATCTTCGAGCGGACGTCGGACGGCCGGGAGTTCGACTGGGGCGAGGTGCTCGTCTGGGAGCCGCCGGCCCGCCTGGTCTACTCGTGGCACCTGCGACGCGATCGTGCGGACGCCACGGAGGTCGAGATCCGTTTCGTCGCCACCGGACCGGCGGCCACCAGGGTCGAGATCGAGCATCGGGGATGGGAGCGTCTGGGGGCCGAAGGCCAGACCTGGCGCGATCGCAATCATGGCGGCTGGACGACCCTGCTGCCACACTTCATCGCGGCCGTGGCCGCGACTCAGGACGGAGGCTGACCGACATGGCGAGTGGGAGTGGCACGCGCGAGGATCCCTGGCAGCTCACGACCCCGCCCGGCACGAGTGCCTACCAGATGTGGCGCGACGAGGCGACGGACCCTCCGGTGATCGTCTGCCAGGTCGGGGGCACGCAGCTGAAGTACGACGCCCGGGCGATCGACGAGCTCCAAGCCTGGCTCAAGGAGCGGGGCGATTGGGTCCCGCTCGGCGGCGCCGATGAGATGAAGCCGGCCATGGAAGGCACCGTTGAAGCCTGGGGCCGCTCCGAGTCAAATCCACGCGGGGGCTGGTACGGCCTCAAGAAGGGACTGCGTGGTCGATTCGGCGTCTATATGCCGCCACTGATGGAAGCGCTCGGCCTTGCCGAGGTCACCCACGACCCGAAGAACAACCGGATGCGAGCCACCTAGGCTCGCGGTTCGGTTAACGCTCCGTTGACGCAGGCAGACTAGATTTCCCCATGAGCGAGCAACGAGGGCTATTCATCACGAAGGCCGAGCTGCCTCTCACCTGACTGGGTACGAATGCGCGCCTTCGCGGCCGAGTTCATCGGCACGTTCTTCCTGGTATTCGTGGGATGCGGCGCCATCGCGACCGGCCTCGATCGCACCTCGACCGCATTGGCCTTCGGCCTCGTGGTCGCCGTGATGGTCTACGCCCTCGGTCACATCTCCGGCGCCCACCTCAATCCCGCGGTATCCATCGGCTTCGCGGTGGGAAGCCATCTCCCCTGGACCACCGTGGCGACCTACTCGGTCGCCCAGATAGCCGGTGCCGTCGCCGGTGCAGAGACGCTTCGACTGACCCTCGGGTCTGATGCCGACCTTGGGGTCACGCGGCCCAGCGGCACCATCGAGCAGGCGCTGGTATGGGAAGGGCTTCTCAGCTTTGCCTTGATGCTCGTGATCACCGCCGTCGCGACTGGCACGCGCGCAGTGCGTCATGTCGCAGCGCTGGCTATCGGCGGGACCGTCGCGTTGGCCGCTCTCGTCGGCGGTCCGATCAGCGGGGCCTCGATGAACCCGGCCCGTTCGCTCGGCCCGGCGCTCGTCAGCGGCGATCTCGACTCGATCTGGGTCTACATCATCGGTCCCGTGGTCGGCACGCTCAGCGCAGCCTGGGTGTATCGCCTGCTTCGGGTCGAGGCCCGATCTGCCGACCCGATCACTCGGGACTTCGATCGCGATCGAGCGAGCCCGCCACCTACCCCTGGAGACGAAGCGACCTAGTCGCTCGCCTCGTCGTCAAGGCCGGGCAGCCAGAAGCCGAACTCGGCACCGCCGCTGGCCGAATCCCGGGCCCAGATCCTGCCGCCCATGGCGGACACCAGCTCGCGGCTCACGAACAGGCCGATGCCCGCGCCCGACGTCCGGCGGACCGCGTCGGGCGCCCGGTAGTACAGCTCGAACAGCTGCTCGGGGGTCTGCCCGGCCAGGCCCGGGCCCTCGTCGGTGACGCGCATCTGGACGCCGCCGTCCGCAGCTGCGAGCACGCTGTGGATGGTCGTCCCGACCGGGCTGTACTTGGCCGCATTGCCGACCAGGTTCCGGATGACCTGCTCCAGGTACAGGTCCTCGCCAAGGACCAGGGGTAGGTCGGCCTGGCTCTCCAGCGTGAAGCGATGGTCCGGCCAGCGCGCTGCTTCGCCATCGACGGCCCGGCGCACGACGTGACCCAGGACGAGCGGTTCGGTCGCGAGGCTCAGGCGGCCGACCTCCGCTCGGCTGAGCACGAGCAGGTCCTCGGTCAGGCGGCGCAGGCGGTCCGCCTCGGATTCGATGTCCTCCAGCGCGTGCGCGAGCGTGGCTGGATCCATCGTCTCGTGGTGCTGGCGAAGGACCCGACTCATCCCGTAGATCGTGGTGATCGGCGTCCGGAGCTCGTGACTGACGATGCCGATGAAGGCGTCCCGGACCTCGCGCGCGCGCTGCTCGTCGGCGTACCTCGCGGCAAGGTCGATGGGACCGGCGAGCGCCCTGGCCACGGTCGCCAGCAGGTGCTCGTCGGCCTCGAAGAAGGCAGCAGTCTGCACGCTGTCCACCTCGAGCAGGCCTACCCCGATGCCGCCTCGGACGATGGGCACGGCGAGCCACGATCGGATGGCGGTCGAGGCCAGCGTACCGGTGGATCGGCGGCCGTGAGCCAGGAGGTCATCGATGCGCACGGGCGCCCGCGACTCGACGACGTGCCAGCTCCGCGACGGACCACGGGCCAGCCGCTGACCCATGGCCTCATGCTCGAAGGGGCCGATGGCGGCCCGGATGACGAGGTCGTCGCCGTCCACGAGCGCGATCGATCCGCCGGTGAAGGCGACGACGCCGTCGAGGCGAGCGAGCGTCGCCCGCAGGATCGCCTCGAGGTCGCGCTCACCGGCCGCGGCGGTGGTGATCTCGAGCACGAGCGCTGCGGCGGCGAGGGTGTGTGCTTCATCGGTCATGGCGGCCATGCTACCGGGGACAGCAGGTTCGGACAGGCACGGACCGGCTCCGCAGTCGGGGGCCATGATGGGCGCCACCAGCAAGGAGGTCGGATTCATGGATGCGCGGATGACAGCCATCCTGTCGCGGATGTTCTCGCCGGGCGCGGCCGGGTCGTCTCCTTCCGTGCTGGACCCGGATCCGTGGCTCGCTCCGGATGCTGACCCGATCGCCCGCCTGGCAGCGGCCTTCCTTGTCGCCGCGAGCGGGCCCGCACACGCCACGTACCCGCGCGCGATGGCCACCCTCGCGGCCCCGTCGAGCGGATCATCGGCATCGGACTCGGAGTCGCCCGAGGCCCTGCTGGCGGCGTTCTACCGCGATGGACTGGAGCGCATGAGCTCCGAGCTCGCGCGCGTCATCGCGGACGATCCTTCGGTCGCCGCGCGCCTTGACCAGGCCGTGTCGCGACTGTCCGCCGAGCGCGGCTCCGCCTGGGACGATGGCGCTGCCGACGAGGGTCGGGAGGCGCTGTGGACGGCATTCTTCCCGCAGGCCGTGGGCCTCCTTGGCCACGAGGAGGAACGGATCGCTGCCCTGCGCGCGGCGCGGACGGTGACCATCGTCTCGTTGGCCATGGACCCGCTCACGGACCCGGCTCGCGAGGTCCTGTTCACCTCCAACGTCCTGCTCACTGTTCCGTCCGCGACGACGGACGTCGCGGACCTTCCGTATCCCCCGGCCCTCCGCGAAGCGATCGACGCTGCCGCCGTCGAGCCCCAGCGCTACTGGTTCGACCATCCGATCCAGCTGGGCGTAGAGCCAGGCGGGAATGAGTTGCTGTACGGGCTGCGCATGCTGGATGCGGCGATCGACGCGGAACCCCGTCGCGGCCGGGTGACCTGCCTGCTGTCGGTCAGCGTCACCCATGACGGCCTCGGGCCGATCGCCAGGCCGTACGTGAGGGCCGAGCTCGCGCGCTCGGGCGGTTTGCGCCACGTGGACGTGGTCGTCGTCACGGAACGGGACAGCTCGCGTCTCGTGGACGAGGTCATCGTCCCGGCGCTTGGACTGACGCCGGGCGAGTCTGGCGCTGCGGCGGCGCAGGGGATCCGGGACGTCTTCGGGGTCGATGGCGAGTACGGTCGCCACTACAGCTTCCTGAAGGCGATCGCCGCGCTCTGGCACGTTGCGGTCGATCCCGGGGTTCGGGCGACCTTCAAGTTCGACCTCGACCAGGTCTTCCCGCAGGACGTCCTCGTGGGCGAGACCGGGCAGACCGCGTTCGGCCACCTCGCCACCCCGTTGTGGGGCGCCTCCGCGATCGACTCCGAGGGCCGCCCGGTAGATCTCGGGATGCTCGCGGGGGCCCTCGTCAACGAACGGGACATCGGGCGCGGCCTGTTCACCCCCGACGTCGCCATGCCCATCCATGGACCGGCCCTCGATGAGTACGTTTTCTGGAGCGCCTTGCCGCAGGCCGTGTCCACGCGCGCCGAGATGATGGAGCGCTACGACGGCCCGGCCGTGGACGGCGTGGTGCGAGCCCTGGAACGCGTGCACGTCACGGGCGGGACGAACGGCATCCGGGTGGATGCCCTGCGCCGCCACCGGCCGTTCACCCCGACGTTCGTGGGCCGGGCTGAGGACCAGGCGTACATCCTGTCGGCGCTTGGCCGGCCCGGTCCGCGCCTGGCCTACGCGCACGCCGCCGGATTGATCATGCGCCACGACAAGGAGGCCTTCGCCGGCGAGGCGATCGCGGCCGCGCATGTCGGCAAGCTCATCGGCGATGACCTGCGCATCCTCCTCTTCTCGGCCTACGCGGACGTAGCGGCGGGCGCCGCTGACGGGCCGCCCGACGGCGCACTCGACCGGGCCGCCATCGGCCGACTCCTGGACCCGTTCAGCGGCAGCTTCGTGTCCGCGCTCCCGCACACCGTGGTGCTCCTGCGGATGGCCCTTCGGACAATCCGGCTATTAGCGGCCGGCGAGGCGGACGAGGCGCGCCAGTACGCGACGGAGGGGGCGATGCGGGTGGGCGAGACGTTGGCGTTCAGCTCGGATCGGGCGGCGGTCTCCGAGCGCGTGGCGGCGGAGCGAACTGCCTGGGGTCACTACTACGACGCCATCGATGCCCTGGAGGCCGGCCTCGGGGCGGGGTCGGAGCGGGCCCGCGAACTGGCCTCGCGGGCGATGGCGATCATCGACGGTTGTCGGATCGTGATGGCGCCACCGACCGGCTGAGCGTCAGCCGGCGCGGCGTCCGGGCCGCCGAGTTCAGGCCAGGGACGGCAGGAAGGGCTGATAGCCCGGCGCGACCGTCGGCCACGGATGGGCCGCCTCCCAACGCTCGGCGACGTCCAGCAACAGCCCGTCGGCGTAGCGTGGAGCGGTGACCTGCAGTCCGAACGGGACGCCGTTGGCGGACCGACCGGCCGGCAAGGTGATCGCCGGATGCCCGGTCACATTCTGGAGGGCCGTGGAATACGCTGAGGGCGGCAGCATGCCCCCATCGATGGCATCGGGCAGGTGCCCCTCCGGTGTCCAGCCTTCCAGGGCGACGGTCGGCGTCAGCAGCAATCCGGAGCCAGCCAGCAGCTCGTCCAGTCGCCGGATGTGGTCGAAGCGACGGCGCCTGGCCGCTAGGTACTCATCGATCCCGATCTCCAGGCCGGCTGACAGGAACGCCCGCGTTGCCGGGTGCATGTGCTCGAGGCCATCGACGACCCTGCGGCGACCGAGTGACGCGACGTGCTCTGCCGTGGCCAGAACCCACCAGTCCAGGTCCGGGTCCGTCCCGACGAAGATGCGTCCCGCCTCGAGCCATTCGATCTCGGTCTCCAGCAGGTCGGCGAACGCCGAGACGGCGTCCTGGAATGTCGCGGCAAGGCCGCCCGGCAGTGGGCCGAGGTCGCTGGTCCGCAGGGCTGCGAACACACGTCCCCGTGGCGAGCGGTCAGCGAGCCGGCTGCCGGCAGGCAGCGCTGATGGATCCCCGTCGACTGGGCCTGACTCCACGCTGAGCAGGAGGCGCAGATCGGTGACCGTCGTCGCGAACGGCCCGCAGGTCGAGAGGTCCATCCAGTCGTGGGGCGGCCAGCGGCCGATCACGCCGGCCGTCGGCTTGAGGCCCACCAGGCCACACAAGGCGGCGGGGATACGAATCGATCCGCCGCCGTCGGTCGCGGTGGCGATGGGTACGAGACCCGCGGACACGGCGACCGCGGAGCCCCCGCTGGAGCCGCCCGGCGACCAGTCACGACCCCACGGGTTGCGCGTCGGTCCGAACAGACGGTTGTCCGTGAAGCCTTCCGTCGCAAACTCGGGGAGATTGGTCTTGCCGACGATGATCGCGCCGGCCGCTCGAAGTCGGTCGGGGATCAGGCCATCGAGCGCCGCGGCAGGACTCTCGGCGAACAAGAGGGAGCCATGCGTCGTGCGCATCCCGGCCACGTCCTCCATGTCCTTGACCAGGACGGGCACGCCGGCGAGCGTTCCCGGCTTGCCGCCTGAGGCGATCTGCGCGTCGAGCGACGACGCCTCGCGGATGGCCTCATCGGCCCGGAGCGCGACTACGGCGCCAAGATCCGGATCGAGCCGCTCGATCCGGTCCAGCGCGAGTTCGACCATGCTTCTGGCCGTCGTCGCGCCGGAGGCGACAGCCGCCGCGACTTCCGAGATCGGACCACCGGCCCGCTCGATCATCGCCGTGACCGATGGACCGCCAGCAGACCGAGGAACTCGTAGACCACGTTGGCTGCGGCGATGGCGGTCAGTTCGGCGTGGTCGTACGGAGGCGCGACTTCGACCACGTCCGCTCCGACGATCCGAAGACCGGCCAGTCCGCGCAGGATGAGTTGCAGCTCCCGGGTCGTGATCCCGCCGGGCTCCGGGGTCCCGGTCCCTGGCGCATGGGCCGGATCGAGCACGTCGATGTCGACGCTGAGGTAGACCGGCGTGTCGCCGACCCGGGTGCGAATCCGGTCGACCGCGGCGTCCACGCCGTGTCGCGCGACGTCGCTGGTGGACACGACCTCGAAGCCCATGGCCGCATCCTCGGACAGGTCCGTCGGAGCGTACAGCGGCCCGCGGATACCGACGTGCGCGGATCGGTCGACCGCGAGGAGGCCCTCCTCGAACGCCCGCCGGAACGGCGTGCCATGGGTGTAGGGCGCACCGAAGTAGGTGTCCCACGTGTCGAGGTGCGCATCGAAATGGATGAGGGCAACGGGACCGTGGCGGGCGTGGACGGCCCGCAACAACGGGAGCGCGATGGTGTGGTCGCCACCAAGGGCGATGACCAGATCCGCCGTGTCCAGGGTCTCGCGCGCCGCGGCCTCGATCTCCCCGATGGCCAACACGATATCGAACGGGTTGCAGGCCACATCCCCGGCGTCGGCGACCTGGTGCACGAGCCACGGCTCCACAGCAAGACCCGGGTGATACGGGCGGAGCAGCTTCGAGCCGGCCCGGATCGCCGCGGGGCCGAAGCGCGCCCCGGGCCGATACGAGACCCCGGCGTCGAAGGGCACGCCAAGGATGGCGACCGCCGCCGCCCCGACGTCGGCGAGTCGGGGAAGGCGAGCGAATGTGTCCGGGCCCGCAAATCGAGGACGCACCCGGCCGTCCGGGGCCCCGGATGGGTCACTCACGGGGCCGGCGAAAGATGCTCGTGCATGCCCAGCCAGCGACCGTCGTCCATGCGTCGAAGGACGATGGTCTCGCGCTCGGCAAGGTCATGCTCGCCGGTCGCATCCCTGATCCGGGTCGCGACACGGTGGGTGAAGACGGCGACGCCCTCGCCCAGGACCTGGACCCGTTGGTCCGTCGACCGACACGACAGCACGCGGAAGCCGTCGTCCTCCCAGCTTTGCCATTCCTCGCGATACGCAGCTCGGGTCGCGAGCATCGCCGGGGTGGTATGGAACAGGAATGTCGCCTCGGGCGCGAAGGCGTCGAAGTACCGTTCGGTGTCGTGCGCCCCGAAGGCGGCGACCAACGCCGCAGCCGCTGCCAGGACCTCCGCGTCCGCCTCGCTCACTGGCGTTCCGCGGCGAGCCGCCGCTCACTGTCGGCGATGGCCGTCTCTTCGCCGGCGACGTCCAGTGACCGGGTCAGGACGAGATAGACCCCCGCCGACACGACGAGCCCAACGATGGCCGAGATGTCGACCCCGCCCAGGCGTTCAGCGAGGGGCCCCGTGACGACGCCCGGGATGACGAAGAACGGGACCATCGCCACGAGTCCGACGGCGTACGAGATCAGACCGCGCCGGCCCCACTCGCCGTAGATCCCTTGCGGCGTCCCAAGGTCGGTGATCGCATATCGGCCCTTGCGCACGAAAAAGTAATCGGCCAGGTTGATCGCGGTCCAGGGCACCAGCAGGTAGAGCATCAGGATGAGGCTGTTGAACAGCGCCCCGATCGCGTCCCCGCCGAAGGACACCCCGATCGCCGCCCAGATCACGGCCAGGACGATGATCGTCACGATGCGCAGGGTCCGTGTCGGCCGGATCGAGATCACGGAGTCCAGGGCGGTGACCGTGGACAGCATCGCACTGTAGGCATTGATGCCCATCGTCGCAACGAGGGCCAGGACGGACAGGATCGCCAATAGCGACCCGAGGCCGACGAACACGTTGTCGCCGCCGTCACGCAGGGCGACCAGCGCGTCCGTCGCGCCAAGGCTCGTGGCCAGCCACGCGCCCAGGGCGATCAGCCACACGGCCGAGCCCGCAGCGCCAAGGAATACGGACACCACGATGGGCACGGTCCGCGTCGATCTCGGGAGGTAGCGCGAGTAGTCCGACACGTACGGGGCGTAGGTGATGTTGTACGCCGCCGCGGCGGTGAACATCGCGGCGAAGGCGACCCACGAGAATTCGCCGGCCGGCGCCGGCTCTCCGCCGGCATTCCCGGTCACGATCGCGACGGTGAGGATGACGTAGAACGGGAGCGAGACGAAGAACAGGACGCGGAATACCCGATGCAGCAGGTCGTGCCCGAAGATGGCCAGGACGGTCGCGACCACGGTCACGACGACGGCGATCAGCAAGGGGTCCCAGCCGAAGATGCCGTTCAAGCCGGCGCTGATCAGGATCACGTCGACCACGTTGAACAGCACGAAGGTCACGAATGACCCGAACAGTGCGACGACCACCCCGCGGTAGCCAAGCTGGGCCCGCGACTGGATCATCTGCGGAAGACCGAGGTGCGGACCCTGGGCCGCGTGGAAGGCCATGAACAGGGTTCCGAAGATGATCCCGAGCGTTCCAGCCAGCACCGTGTGACCGATCGAGAGGCCCAGTGCCGGGCCGATGAACCCGATGGTGATGGTGAAGAACTGGAAGTTCCCGAGGAACCAGAACGGGCCCTGCTGCCAGACCTCCCCATGGCGTTCGGACTCGGGGACATAGTCGATCGAGCGGGCCTCGATCGCCGCCGCCTGCTCTGTCATGGCCTCCCTCACGGTCGCGGATGACCCCCATGGATCGGGCGAGTCTGCCCCGCGCAGGGCGGGTCATCAATCATCTGATTCACCAGACTGGGGGCGCAACATTGTGGTTCTCCACAACCTATCCTGTTGGCCATGCCCGGATCCACGCACCTCATCGTCGAGCATCTGCTTCGGCTTCCGGCGCTCCAGCTGCGCTTGATCGCCGGCGCGGCCGGGGTCGAGCGGACCGTCGCCTGGGCGCATGTGAGCGAGCTGGAGGACCCGACACCGTGGCTGCTCGGGTCGGAGCTGATCATGACCACCGGGATCGGCGTGCCGCGCGACCCGCAGCGCCAGCGGGCGTACCTGGAGCGGCTCGACGATGCGGGCGTCGCGGCGCTCGCCGTGTCCACGAAGCTGCACGTGCCCCCGCTCCAGGCGATGTTCCTGGATGCGGCGGAGGCGCGCGGTTTCCCCGTCCTGGAAGTGCCGCTTCCGGTCCCGTTCATCGCGATCGCGCAGGCCGTCGCGGCGGCCACGTACGTTGACATGGCCGAGGGCCTGAGTGCGCAGCTGCAGGTCTTCGGGGCACTGCGCTGGCTCACGGACGAGGGCCTGGACGTTCCCGGGCTCTTTTCCAGGCTTGAGACCCTGTCCGGCTATCGCCTGTATCTGTGCACCCGGGAGCGGGGGCCGCTGCTGGCGGGCGTGCCCGCGCCACCGGCCGACCTCGCCCCGCTCATCCCGACCAGCACGGATGCGCCCCCGTCCGTGCCGGGCGGATATGTCCTGCCCATCCCGGCCCCGGGCGGCCCGGCGGGGTTCCTCCTCGCCATCAAGCGGCCGGGGGTCACGGCCGGGGGCCTCGCGGTCGTGCAGCACGTGGCGACCGTCGCGGCGCTCCAGCTCACGATCGTCCGACACGAGCAGGCCACGATCCGAAGAGAGGGTGCGGAGACGCTTGCCGAGCTGCTCCGCGGTGTGCTGGATCCTGCCACGGCGAGCCGGCGCCTGGCCCGCGCCGGGTTCGATCCGCTGGCTGCGCTGCGCCTGATCGTCCTGCGCGGTGTAGCGCAGGCCATGGAAGACGAGATCCTGCTTCCACGCCTGTCCGGTCGGAGCGTCGCCCACCTGCTGCTCCGTCAGGAGCAGCAGCTCCTGGCCGTGCTGCCCGAAACGACGGATCCGACGGATGTGCTACCCGGACGCGATGGCGTGTGCGTCGGCGTGAGTCGTCCATTCCATGCGGCCGATCGCCTGGCCGTCCCGCGCCGTGAGGCGATGTGGGCCGTGGCCCGGGCCGAGGATGCTGGCGGAGGCGTCGTGGAATACGGTGCGGACGCCGCGGGACGATGGTTGGCCGAGGATCGCGAGTCCGTCCAGGCGCTGGTCGAGGCGGTGCTCGGGACGGTCCGTCGATATGACGAGGACCATGCGAGCGCCCTGGTGGCCAGCGTCCGTACCTGGATGGAGCGCGACCGGCGCGTCGACGAGGCGGCGTTCGCGCTTGGCGTGCATCCCAATACGCTGACCTATCGCCTGCGCCGGTTCGAGGCCCTGAGCGGCAGATCGTTGTCGTCCACCGCGGATCTCACCGAAGTCTGGCTGGCGGTGCGCGCCGCAGAACACGTGAGCGGCGTCTGACCCGTGTGGATCAGCCGGCGCGGCGTCTCGGGTTGACGCGCCGGACCGGCGGCGCGCCAGCGGCCAGTGCCTCGGCCGTGGGCTCCATCGCCGCGGGTACGGACGGCAGCACGGTCTGCGACTCGAGGCCGGACGTGATGATCCGGCGCAGCTCGGCATCCAGAACCTCGTCCGTCGCGATGGGCCGATACGCGGCCAGCCGCCGGTCGACCTCCTCGCAGGCACGCTGGTACGTGTCCTTGGAACCGGCCTTCACCCAGTTCTCGCGGTTGTCCCGGCCCACGATGACCGAGGGCAGGTACAGCTCGGTCGGCCAGTTGGCCGTCGTGTGATCGGCCATGATCAGATGCTGATCGGCCATCAGGTGGTCGATCAGCGGCCCGACCGGCAGGTCGTCGGTGATCTTGATCTCGCGCACAAAGCGCAGCGCCTGGCCGCACATCTCGTCGTCGAAGGCGAGCTTGGGCAGGCTGAACACGAGCAGGAAGTCCAGCATCCCTGGACCACTCACCGAATTGACCCCGGCCAGGGCCGCGATCAGCGCGCTGCCGAAGGTCTCGGCACCGGCCTGGGCGTCCAGGATCGGGCCGTCCGACAGGGCCATGTACGACTGGCAGGGGAGGCCCAGCCGCTTGGCGACGGCCACGTAGGCCGCATCCAGCTGGAGCGCCTCGATCGCCGACATCGGCGAGGACGCGATCTTCATGTGGAATGTGGCCGGCGCTCCGCCGAACAGGACCGGCGCGCCGGGCCGGATGACCTGGGCCATGGTGATGCCGGCGAGCACATCGGCCGTGTGAAAGACCGTGGCGCCGACGATCGTGACCGGCGCGATCAGGCCCATCAAGGTGACCGGCACGATCTCGACCGGGACGCCCGCCTCCACGCAATCGATGAGGTTCTGGCAGGAATCCTCCGAGTAGCGGAAGTTGCCGGTTGCGGTGATCGTGAAGATGGACATCGGGCGGGCGATGAGGTCGGCCCGATCCGCCCGGAAGAGCTGCATCATCTCGACCATGCGCGGGACGCCATGCTCCGTGAAGGCTCCGGACACGACGGGCTTCTTCGAGTTGGTCAGGACCATGTACAGGCGCCACGCATCGGAAACCTGCGCCTCGATGTCGGCGTTCGTCGAGAAGGCCGTCGCGAGGTACGCGATGTTGTGGAGTCCGTCGGCCAGGCGCACGTACTCGACGAAGTCGGTCGAGTCGGCGAGGCGGAGCTCGCCGGTCCGGTGATCCAGCCACTTGAGGCCGGACGAACCCGGCACGAAATGGACGCGGTCGCCGCCGAGATCGGCGTGCGGCTGGCCATCCCGGTCGAACAGGGTGAACGCCTTCGGGGCACTGGCGATGGCCCGCTCCACGACGTCCCGCGGGAAGAGGATGCGCTCGCCGGCGGCATTCGTCGGCAGGCCGGCGTCCAGGAGCCGCTGGCGCATCTCGGACCCGCGAATCTCCATCCCGGTCTCGGCGAGCACGCGCAGCGCCTCGTCGAGGATCTGGTCGAGGAGGTCGTCCGAGAGCATGGACAGGCTGGGTCGCATCGTCACAACGCTACCGCACCCGAAGCCCGGCCGACGGGCATGCCCCATCGCTCGGGACGCCCGGCACGACCAGCGACGAGTTGGGGCATCCTTGACGACCAGCCATGAGAGGAGCCGATGCTCACTGACGCCGCCACCGCCAGCCTGATCGTGATCGGGCCCAGGGCCGGGGCCACCGCGGGCGAGCCGGTCGAGAGCGCGCTCGAACTCTACGACGACGGCAGCACCGCGGCCGGGATCTGGGAATGCACCCCCGGCTCGTGGCCGTCGAGCAAGGACGGGATCGGCGAGCTGATGCACTTCGTGGCGGGCCACGGCTGGATCACCGACGCCGATGGCACGCGCCACGAGATCGTGCCGGGCGCGACCCGCTACTTCGCGGACGGCTGGTCCGGGCACTGGGACGTGGACGCGACGGTCCGCAAGGTGTACGTCATCACGGCGACCAAGCGGTGAGCCGGCCATGAACAGCGACCCGCCCAAGGACCCGCCCGCAGACCCGCGCGCGGAGGCACCCGCGGACCGAACTGGCGTGTCGGCCCGGCGCCCCGCGGCACCGGTCGCACTCATCACCGGGGCCACTGGACCCCTCGGACGGGTGGTCACGGCGGCATTCGTCTCGGACGGCTGGCGCCTTGGGCTCGTGGGCACGGACGAGGGCAGGCTCCGGCTGATGGCCGATGAGCTGGCCCTCCCCGACGACGCCTGGGTGCCGGCTATCGCGGATCTCGCCGATCGGGACGCCGCGCAACGGGCGGCGACGGAGGTCGTCGCGCGCTTCGGCGCCATCGATGCCTGCCTGCACCTCGTCGGTGGCTGGACCGGCGGCACGCCCGTGACCGCCCTCCACGCCGACGAGATCTCGCGGATGCTCGATCAGCACGTCTGGACCACGTTTCATGTCGTCCAGGCCGTCGTCCCGGGCATGGTCGCCCGAGGGTGGGGGCGGGTCCTCGCGGTGAGCTCGCCCTTCGCCTCCGAGCCGACGGCGACGTCGGGTGGATACGCGCTGGCCAAGGCCAGCCAGGAAGTCCTGCTGCGGATGCTCGCCCGCGAGGTCGCCGGCACGGGCGTCACTGTCAACCTCGTCATCGTCAAGGCCATCGACGCGACGCATCAGCGCGAGTCGGCACCTACGTCGAAGACGGCCGGCTGGACGACGCCCGAGGAGATCGCGGAGACGTTCCGGTACTGCTGCTCGGACGGGGCCGCGGCCGTGAACGGCGCCCGGATCCCGCTCTTCGGCCGAGGCTGAACCGGCCGCGGCGTACCAGCCAGTCCGGCGTCGCGACTCAGGCGAGGCGCCACCAGCGCCAGCGCATCCAGCGCTGGAGGGACTCGCCGGCCTCCACGGCTGTCGGGCGGATCGTCACGAAGTCCGGCGGTCCGGACTGGGGTTCGACGCAGATCGCGTGATCCAGCTGGTCGTACACGACCCAGTGATCGCAGTCCGAGGTCAGCTCCAGGGCGAGCACGCCCGGCCAGGTCAGGCGCGGCGGTCCGGCGAGGTCGATGAAGCAGTCGTCCCATGGGCGCGCCGTCGGCACGGAGACACGCCCGTCGGCGATCCCGACCTCGTCGCGGACGTACATCGATGCGGCCTGGAGGCCGAGGTCCGCCGGCGCGGAGGAGCGCCCGCCATCGAACTCCAGGGTGCGCCGGAACCAGGGATGCCAGCCGAGAACGGCCGGCATCGCGACATCCGCCTCGAGGCGCATCGTCACGGTCAGGGCATCAGGCGCGAGGTCGAACGTCTGGGTGAGGTGGCCGGCGAAGGGCCAGGTCGGCCCGAGGTCGATGGTCAGCGAGGTCGGGCCGGTGACGGTCCACGGCCGCTCGAAGACCGTGCCGTGGAGGGCGTTCGGCGGATCGTTCCGGGGCAGCTCCACGTTCCGGCCCCGAAAGGTGAACTGTCCGTCACGGATCCGCCCGGCCCATGGGGCCATCGGGTAGCAGCCCCACATGCGCGGCCCGTGGCCCTC
The DNA here is from genome assembly GCA_031416295.1 of Chloroflexota bacterium. Lineage (GTDB taxonomy): Bacteria > Chloroflexota > Limnocylindria > Limnocylindrales > CSP1-4 > SPCO01. The sequence goes on along the minus strand of JANOTJ010000068.1, from coordinate 4,967 downwards.
CGTGACGAGCAGCTCCAGGCCATCGACGAGGAGCGAGCGGATCCGTCCGCCGTCCTCGGGGCGGATCTCCAGCCGGGTCGCGCCGGCCTCCAGGATCACGCCGCGCTCCCGGTCGCGATGACGATCTTGTGCCCGCGGCGTTCGGCAAGTGACGCAAAGGCGCCCGGTGCATCACGCAGCGGCACGACATCCGAGACGACGGCGTCGAGGTCCACCGCCCCGCGCGCAGCGAGGTCCACGGCGGCCCGCAGGTGGCGTGGCGCACTGCGCCGGCACATGGCCAGGGTCAGTCCCTTGCGCCGAGCCATCGACGCCCGGAAGGTCGTGGCGTCGTCGCCGGGGATGCCGGCCAGGACGACCCGTCCGCCGGGCGCGGCCAGGGCGATGGCCGCATCCACAGCCTCGTCAGTGCCCGCGCACTCGATCGCGACGTCGGCCTCGGCGTCGGGGGGCAGCGCGTCGGCCAGCCAGCCGGCTCGGGCGCCGAGCTCCCGGGCGCGCTCGACCCGGTGGGGGAGTCGATCCGTGGCCACGACGTCCTCTACCCCGAGGGCGCGCAACCCCGCCACGACGAGCAGGCCGATGGGGCCCGTGCCGACGACCGCGACCCTGGTCCTCGCGGCGTCACCGCTCAGCCCGGCGAGCTCGATCGCGTGCAGGGCGACGGCCAGGGCCTCGAGTGCGGCAGCTCCCCGTCGGGTGACTGTGTCCGGCACCGCGAGGAGCAGGTGGGACGGCCACAGCATCAGCTCACGCAGGCCACCATCATCCGGCGCATGCCCGGCGAACCGGACGGTCGGGCACAGTTCGGGCCGCCCGGACCGGCACAGCCGGCACGTCGCGCATGGATCCGCCGGATCCACGACGACCCGCTCGCCGGTCCGCGGTCCGTCCTCGATCACCCCGACGATCTCGTGCCCGAGGACCAGTGGCCGTTCAAGACCGCTCGTGCCGATGGAGCCGTCCTCGTACCAGTGCAGGTCGGAGCCACACAACCCGACGGAGGTCACGCGGACCATGGATTCGCCCGGACTTGGGGTCGCCGGGCGAGGTTCCTCCCGCACACGCACATTGCGCGGCCCGTGGAGCCTCGCGACGAGCATGGGTCGACGCTGGTCAGCCGGCTCGCCGCTTGCTGGAGACGTCGAAGTACACGGCGCCGAGCAGGACGAGCGCCTTGATCGCCTGCTGGTAATCGATGCCGATGCTCATGATGCCCATGCCGATGTTCAGGACACCCAGGAACAACGCGCCGATCACCGCCCCGAAGACGGTCCCGACCCCCCCGTACGCCGACGCGCCGCCGACGAAGACGGCCGCGATGACGTCGAGCTCGAAGCCGCCGCCGGCCTTGGGCGTCGCGGAATTGAGACGGGCGGCGAAGACGAGGCCGCCGAGGGCGGCCAGTACGCCCATGTTCACGAAGGCCAGGAAGACCAGTCGTTTCGAGTTGACGCCTGACAGCATCGCCGCCTTGGCATTGCCGCCGACCGCGTAGAGCCGGCGCCCGATGACCGTCCGGTTGGTGATGAAGATGTAGAACCCGGTCAGAAGGAGCACCAGGACGAGGACCACGGGCAGGCCATTGTAATTGGACATGAGCCAGGCGAGGTACATGATGGCCGCGCCCAGCAGGCTGTTGCGGATCACGAACACGGACCTCGAGGGGACGCTGAAGCCGTACTTCAGCTGCTCCCGGCGGGCCAACCAGTCGGACACGATGAGCAGGGCAACGAGGACCGCCGCGAGGACCAGGCTGGTCACGTGGACAGACGTGCCGCCGCCGCCGCCGTTGGCAATGGGATCCGGGATGAAGCCCGACGCGATGGCTCGGAAGCTCTCCGGGAACGGCCCGACCGGCTGTCCCTCGAGCATGAACAGGGTCAGGCCGCGGAACAGGAGCATGCCCGACAGCGTGGCGATGAACGACGGGATGCCCATGTAGGCGATCCAGAAGCCGTGCCACGCCCCGATGAGCCCGCCGATGCCCAGGGCCGCGACGCTGGCGAGGACCGGATCGAGGTCCGCGCTGACCATCAGGACGGCCGCCACGGCGCCCGTGAAGGCCGCGACCGAGCCGACGGACAGATCGATGTGGCCGACGACGATGATCAGCAGCATGCCCAGGGCCATCAGCACGATGTACCCGTTCTGCAGGAAGATGTTGGTGACGTTGAGCGAGCCCAGAAGCTTGCCGCCGGTCGTGAACTGGAAGATCACGATGACCACGACCAGCGCCACCAGCATCCCGTACTGCCGGGCGTTGCTGCGGAACATCGTGAGCACCTGGCTCGCGGCGCCCGCCGGCCCCTGGCTCGGCGAAGCGCTACCTGTTGCCGCGGTCATAGGATGACTTCCTCCACTCCGGCCCGATTGAGGCGCATGATGGCCCGCATGATGGACTCCTGCGAGGCCCCTTCGGCGGGCATCTCCGCAGCGATCTGTCCTGCCGCCATGACGTAGATCCGGTCGGCGACTCCGAGCACCTCGGGCAGCTCGGACGAGATGATGATGATCGCCTTGCCCTCGGCGGCGAGCCGGTTGATGATCGTGTAGATTTCGTACTTGGCTCCGACGTCGATGCCCCGGGTCGGCTCATCCAGGATGAGCACGTCCGGGTTCGCGAACAGCCACTTGCTGAGGACCACCTTCTGCTGGTTGCCGCCGGACAGGTTGACGGTCTCCTGGAGGACGCTGGAACACTTGATGGCCAGCTGGTCACGGTAGCCGTTGGCCACCTGGACTTCCTTCGGGTCGTTCAGAACGACGCCGTTCGAGACGCCGCCGAGGTTGGCCAGGGTGATGTTGCGCTTGACGTCGTTGATGAGCACGAGGCCGTACGTCTTGCGGTCCTCGGTCACGTAGGCAAGCCCGTTCCTGACGGCCTTCGGGATGCTGCTGACGTCGATCTCGCGGCCCTTGATGTTCACGGAACCGCTGATGTAGTGGCCCCACGACCGCCCGAAGACGCTCATCGCGAACTCGGTCCGGCCGGCGCCCATCAGCCCGGCGATGCCCACGACCTCGCCCGCCCTCACGTTCAGGCTGACGCCCTTGATGACCATCTCGTCGCGGTAGATCGGGTGGGCGACGTTCCAGTCCTTGACCTCGAAGACGACCTCGCCGATGGGCACGTCGCGGTCCGGATAGCGCTGGACGAGGTCGCGACCGACCATGCCCCGGATGATCCGGTCCTCGGTGATGTCGTGAGCCGATGCGTCCAGCGACTCGATGGTCTTGCCGTCGCGAAGGATGGTGATGGTGTCGGCAACGGCCTCCACCTCGTTGAGCTTGTGCGAGATCAGGATGGAGGTGAGCCCCTTCTGGCGGAACTCCCGCAGCAGGTCAAGGAGAGCCTGGCTGTCCTTCTCGTTGAGGCTCGACGTGGGCTCGTCCAGGATCAGCAGGGTCACTTCCTTGGACAGTGCCTTGGCGATCTCGACCAGCTGCTGCTTGCCGACACCGAGGTGGTTGATTCGCGTGTCCGGCGACTCTGCGAGTCCGACCCGCTTGAGCAGCTCCCGGGCGCGATCATGCGAGGCCCCCCAGTTGACGACGCCGCCACGCGCCTGCTCGTTGCCAAGGAATATGTTCTCGGTGATGGACAGGTACGGGATCAGGGCAAGTTCCTGGTGGATGATGACGATTCCCTGGCGCTCGCTCGAATGGATGTCCGTGAACCGGACCTCCTGCCCGCCGTACAGGATCTCGCCCTCGTAGGAGCCGTAGGGGAAGACCCCGCTGAGCACTTTCATCAGGGTCGACTTGCCCGCCCCGTTCTCACCGACGAGCGCGTGGATCTCGCCACGCCGGACGCGGAACGACACGTCGTCGAGGGCCTTGACCCCCGGAAATGTCTTGGTGATCCCTCGCATCTCGAGGAGGACTTCGTCCACTCGGATCGCCGACCCTTTCCCTATACCTCACCGACCCGGGTGGGACCCGGAAACAGAAAGCGGGTGCACGAGGCCGTAGCCTCGCACACCCGCAGCCGTGCTGACTAGGGCTTGATGTCCTCGGCCGTGTAATAGCCGCTGTCGACCAGTTCCTTCTGGACGTTGGACTTGTCGATGCTGAGCATATCGAGCAGGAACGACGGGACCACCTTGACGCCGTTGTCGTACGTCGTGGTGTCGTTCGTCGTGACGGTGCTGCCCTTGAGCATCTCATCGGTCATCTTCGCGGCCTGCGCGGCTAGGTTCCGCGTGTCCTTGAAGACGGTCGAGGTCTGCTCGTCGGCGAGTATCGACTTGACGCTCAGGATCTCCGCGTCCTGGCCGGTGACGACCGGGGCGGGCTGCGCGGCAGAGTAGTAGCCGACGCCCTTCAGCGAGGCGATGATGCCTCGGCTGATGCCGTCGTACGGGGCCAGGACCGCGTCGACGCGCTTGCCTTCGTAGAAGGTTGACAGGATGGTATCCATGCGCGCCTGGGCGACGGAGCCGTCCCAGCGCAGGGTGCCGACCTGGTTCGGGAACTCGGTCTGTCCGGACTGGACGACGAGCTTGCCGGAGTCGATGTAGGGCTGGAGGATGGACATCGCGCCCTTGAAGAAGAACCCGGCGTTGTTGTCGTCCGGCGAGCCCGCGAAGAGCTCGAGGTTGAACGGGCCAGCCGCGTTCTTGAGGTCGAGGGTATCGACGATCGAGCCGGCCTGGAGGACGCCGACCTTGAAGTTGTCGAAGGTCGTGTAGTAGTCGACGTTGGCTGAGTCGCGGATCAGGCGGTCATAGGCGAGGACCTTGATCTTCGCGGTCGCGGCCTTCTGGAGCGTGTCCGACAGGGTCGTCCCGTCGATCGCGGCAATGATCAGGACCTTGGCCCCATTGGTGATCATGTTCTCGACCTGGGAGACCTGGGTCGGGATGTCGTCCTCCGCGTACTGGAGGTCCGTCTTGTAGCCAAGTGCCTTGAGGGACTTGACGAGGTTGTCGCCGTCGGCGACCCAACGGGCGGACGACTTGGTC
>JANOTJ010000067.1:0-6404 GCA_031416295.1 Chloroflexota bacterium | reverse complement strand
CAACGCCCCGGACAGCCACGAGATCGTGTTCACCCGCAACGCGACCGAGGCGATCAACCTCGTCGCGTATTCGTGGGGACGCCGCAACGTCGGGCGCGGCGACCAGATCATCCTGACCGAGATGGAGCACCACGCGAACCTGGTGCCCTGGCAGATCCTCGTCCAGGAGGTCGACGGCGACCTGGAGTTCATCCCGATCACCGACGACGGCATCCTGCGCCTCGATGTCTTCGATGTGCTCCTGCGCCTCAAGCCCAAGCTCGTCGCCTTCACCCACGTCAGCAACATGCTGGGCACCATCAACCCGGTCCGCGAGATGGTCGACATGGCCCACGCGGCGGGCGCGCTCGTGCTCATCGACGGCGCCCAGGCCGTGCCCCACGTGCCCGTCGACGTGCAGGCGCTGGACTGCGACTTCTACGCGTTCAGCGGCCACAAGATGCTCGGCCCGATGGGCTCAGGGGCGCTCTGGGCGCGCCGCGAGCTGCTGGAGGCCATGCCCCCGTTCCTGGCCGGCGGCGACATGATCCGCGAGGTCCACCTGCGCCGTAGCGAGTTCAACGAGATCCCCTACAAGTTCGAAGCGGGCACGCCGGCCGTGGGCGACGCTGTCGGGCTGGGTGTCGCGGCGGACTACCTGGCGGCCATCGGCATGGACGCCGTGCGCGAGCACGAGCGCGACCTCGTCGCGTACGCGCTGGAGGTCCTGCCGCGCGAGGTCCCGGGGATCGAGCTGTACGGGCCGCTGGACCCGGACAAGCGCGGCGGCGTCATCCCGTTCAACTTGCCGGACATCCATCCGCATGATGTGGCCCAGGTCCTGGACCGCTTCGGTATCGCGGTCCGTGCCGGCCACCACTGCACGATGCCCCTCCACGAACGCCTTGACCTGGCTGCCACCGCGCGGGCTTCGTTCAGCGTCTACTCGACGACCGCCGACATCGATGCCCTGGCGGCCGGCCTGGTCGAGGTCCAGCGGGTCTTCGCCGGCTGATCGACCGCGCCTGCCGTTTTGTCCAGCCTTGACCGGTGGGTACGAGCGTCATACCATCTCGGTATGAAAACCACGGTGAGCGAGAAGGGCCAGATCACCATCCCGAAGCGGCTGCGAGACCGGCTCGGTTTGCGCCCCGGGACCGTCCTCGATTTCGAGGAGATCGACGGCCGGCTGATCGGGCGCAAGCTCGTCCCCGTGGACGATCTCGACGACCTCTACGGGATCCTGGGGCCCATCCCGGGTGGCACGGACGCATTCATCCGTGAGATTCGCGGACCCGGTCCGGACGAGGTCGTCGAGGCTTGATCACCGCGGTCGACTCTAACGTCCTGATCGATGTCCTGAGCGCGGACCCCACGTTCGGGCCGCGCTCCCGGTCGGCCTTGCGACGAGCTCGCTCTGACGGTGCCCTCGTCGTCTGCGATGTCGTGTGGTCGGAGGTGATCGGCGCCTTCCCGGATCGCGGCGCCACCGAGGCCGCCCTTGATCGCCTTTCGATCGCCTACTCGGAGATCGGTCGTGGCGCGTCTACCCGCGCCGGAATAGCGTGGCGCTCGTATCGGCGTGGCGGAGGCCCACGCGAACGCGTCATCGCCGACTTCCTTGTCGGAGCGCACGCGCTCGCGCAGGCGGACCGCCTGCTCACCCGCGATCGCGGCTTTCAGAGGGCCGCCTTTGTCGGACTGACGATCTTCGACCCAACACAAACGTAGGAGCCTGTCAGCCTGGAGCGAGCGACCGCCACATCTCGAGCGCCCAGACGTAATCCTCGGCGCCATCGAACTCGATGCGGATGGCGGCTCCGGATCCTGTGACCGCCGAAAACCCTTCGAGGATGCCGATCTCGACGCCGGACGACGCATCTGTCGTGATCCGGGCGCGGCCGCGGATGTCGCCGGCCTCGTGGTACAGGGCGTCGGGACCGAGCTCGCCCGCGACCTGGGAGAGGAAGCCCTGCGCGGTCATCCTCCCTGCGCCCGTGCCGGTGGACGTTGCGGCCAGGGTGATGTTCCGACCCGCGCCACCGCCCCACCATTCCTCGGCGGTTCGTCGTTCCGCGAAGTCGCCGGGCACGGTGAGCGCCCAGCCCTCGTGACGGATCGTGACCGGGGCACGGCGGTAGCCGATCCGTGCCGGCGTCGCCTGCACCCGCGACTGCTGCGCCGCCCGGGCGATGACCTGGCGGGCCATCCCGTCATCGACGCCGCGGTAGGAGATGACCTCGGCCCAATCCGCCCAGGGGTAGTCGAGGTCTGGGTCCAGCGGGTAGGCGCGTGCGAGCATGCGATGCACCTCGTCGAGGACATCGGTCTCGCTCTCGATGGCCGGCCGGCGCCAGCGAACCTCGAGCCACATCAGGGTCAGGGCGCGGTTGAGCAGGTATCGGCCATCGGTCGCATCCGACCACCACGGCGTGACCTCGATGGCCGTCCGCGGATCGGCGATGGCCGCATCGAGCCAGGCCTCGTCGCGCGGACCGAGCGTCGTCGCCACCGCCTCCTCGACGCTGAATGTCGTGCCGGTCGGCAGCCCGACGTGGATGCCGCGCCCACCGCGGCGAACGCGCTGGCGCGCCTCCGCGAGCTGCGGGCCGAGCCAGGTCAGGTAGGCGCGCTCGATCGCCGGCCGGTCGGCGAATGCGAGCCCGGCGTCCGCGAGCGACCAGTCGATTGCGAGGTCCAGGCCGAGGCGTTCCAGCACGCGCCCGACGAAGCGGTGGTAACCAGGGCCTGCGCTCACGGTCTCTGCACTGACCGTCACCACGCCGTCGTCATCCACGGTCAGGTTCAGTGGCCCCGACGCCGGATGGAATCGGACCTTGATCCCGCCGGGTGCGCCCGGGGACCCGCCTATCCGCGCGCCGCCGGGTGCGCCCGGGGACCCGCTTGTCCGCGCACTGCCGCGAGCGACCACCCCGAGCTCGTCCGGGTACTCGGCCCGAAGCCACGTCTCGATGTCGCCGAGCAGCCGCTCACCGGCCGGCATGCGCGGGATCAGCCCGCGCTTCTGCGCCTGCCCGGAAAGCCGGATGTCGAGTCGGTCCGCAACCATGGTCACCACGAGTCTTGACCATAGCGCCCCGACACGTCCAGCCGGACAGGCCGGTCGTCCTGATTCGAACAGCCGACAGTCCGCAGCACGCGCGGTCCGTCGGCCAGCAGGATCAAGCCGGACCGCGTTGGTCAGATCGGCGAATCGCGATATAGTCGGTAGTCGCATGGACGATCTGTATCGCGACTACATCCTGGAACACTACCGACGGCCCCATAACTTCGGGGTCATCGAGAACGCCGACGCCTCCTTCGAGGGCGCGAATCCCCTGTGTGGCGACCGGATCACGCTGATGATCGGGGTCACCAACGGGATCGTGGACCGGGTCGGGTTCACCGGTCGGGGCTGCGCCATCAGCCAGGCCAGCGCGAGCCTGCTGACCGACGAGATCAAGGGCAAGCCGCTCGCCGAAGTCGCAGCCATCCGTGCCGACGACCTGCTCGAGCTGCTGGGTATCGACATCAGTCCGGCCCGCCTCAAGTGCGCGATGCTCAGTCACGACTCCCTCCAGCACGTGCTGGAGGACCTGGGCGAGACCACTTCCGCGCAGCCGGGCGAGACCGTCACCGCGCAGCCGGCGGAGACCCAGTCGTGATGGGCCGCTGCAGGTGTAGCGAGCCGGCCTGACCGCCGGCGCATCCAGCGAACCCGGTCCACCGAACCCTCTGTGAAGGGACCGCCCCGGGACCGCCCCGCCCCCTTCCGCCCTGGCCTCGATACCCGAGCCGCCAGCCCGTCGAACCACCGGAGCCCCACCAGCCCATGCCGAAGTCCTACGCGGACCTCCTTCGCGAGGCCCGATCCCAGATCCGTGAGGTCAGTGCCCAGGAGGTCGCTGCCCTACCCGCCGATGGAGCCACCACCATCATCGATGTCCGTGAGGCATCCGAGTGGGAGCAGGGCCACGTCCCGGGCGCCAGCCACGTCTCCAAGAGCTATATCGAACAGCAGATAGAGGGCATCGTGCCCGACCGTGACGCGCCCGTGGTCCTGTACTGCGCGGGCGGCGTCCGCTCCCTGTTCGCGGCCCAGACCCTCGCCGAGATGGGCTACACCGACGTCGCCAGCTTGAGCGGCGGCTTCCAGGCCTGGAAAGGCGCCGGCCTCGAATTCGATACGCCGGTCGTGCTGAGCGCCGAGCAGAAGCAGCGCTACAGCCGCCACCTGCTCATCCCCGAGGTCGGTTCGGCCGGTCAGGCCAGGCTGCTTGGCAGCAAGGCGCTGCTCATCGGCGCGGGCGGCCTCGGCAGTCCGGCCGCCCTGTACCTCGCCGCCGCGGGCGTCGGGACCATCGGCCTCGTCGACTTCGACATCGTGGACCTGTCCAACCTGCAGCGCCAGATCGTGCACACGACCGATCGGATCGGCGAGCGCAAGGTCGAGTCCGCGCGGATCGCCATCAACGCCCTGAACCCGGAGGTCAAGGTCGTCGCCCACGAGGAGATGCTCGTGGCCGCCAACGTCGAGCGGATCATCGCCGGCTACGACGTCATCCTGGACGGCACGGACACGTTCGAAACGCGCTACATCCTGAATGACGCGGCGGTCGTGGCCGGCATCCCGGTCATCCACGCCTCCGTCTTCCGGTTCGAGGGCCAGCTGACGACGTTCATCCCGTATGAGGGCCCGTGCTACCGCTGCCTGTACCCGACCCCGCCGCCGCCGGAGCTCGCGCCGGGCTGCTCCGTGGCCGGTGTGCTGGGCGTCGTCCCGGGCATCCTGGGCCTGCTCCAGACCAACGAGGCGCTCAAGGTCCTGCTCGGGATCGGGAACACACTCGCCGGTCGACTCGTGCTCTTCGATGCGCTCGAGACCGAGTTCACCGAGCTCAAGCTCCGGCGCGACCCGGCCTGCCCGGTCTGCTCGGACGCGGCGGTCGAGGCGCGCCTGGCCGGTCGGCCGCTCCAGGTCGATGGGGTCAACGTCTCCGCGCCGTTCCTCATGACCGGTTCGTTCGGCGGTCCTGCATGAGCACGGTCTTCATCCCGGCCGTGCTCCGGGCCAGCGTCGGCGGCGTCAAGTCGCTCGATGTCGACGGCGCATCCATCCGCGAGGTGGTGGCTGCGCTCGTCGCTCAGTACCCGACCCTGGGCGGCCAGCTGCTGACCCCGGATGGCGACCTCAATCGATTCGTGAACGTGTACGTCAACGGCCAGGACGTGCGCTATCTCGCGGGCCTGGAGACGCCGATCGCCACGGCCGACGAGGTCCGGCTTCTGCCGGCCATGGCCGGCGGATCCGGCAATGACGACGCCGACCGTGCCGGCAACGACGGCGCCGACCGCGCCGGCGACTGAGGCTCGCACGATGCCGGCACTGCGGGCCATCGAGCCCGACGACCACGGCCACGACCACGAACCGGTGCAGGACACCGAGCATCCGCACTACCACGACCACGACGACTTCCCGCGCCACGGCGGGCGCTTCGACGACATCCTGGACGCCATCGGGCACACGCCCCTGGTCGAGATCCCGCGGATGAGCCCGGATCCGGCGGTCCACATCTTCGCCAAGCTGGAGATGATGAATCCGACCGGGTCGGTCAAGGACCGCGTCGCGAAGTACCTCATCGCCGATCTCGAGCGGCGCGGCCTGCTCCACGAGGACTCGATCATCCTCGAGCCGACGTCGGGCAATACGGGCATCGCCCTGGCCATGATCGGGCGGCGCAAGGGCTACCGCGTGGCGCTGGTCATGCCCGACAACGTGACCAACGAGCGCCGCCAGATGGCCGCCCTCTTCGGCGCGGAGGTGATCGATTCGCCGGGCGCCCTCGGCTCGAACGGGGCGATCGCCCTGGCCAAGCACCTGTGCGCCCGCGATGAACGCTTTGTGATGCCCTACCAGTACGGCAACCCGGCCAACCCCCAGGCGCACTACGAGACGACGGGTCCGGAGATCCTGGTCGATTGCCCCGAGGTGGACGTCTTCGTGGCGGGCCTCGGCACGGGCGGCACGCTGATGGGCGTCTCGCGCTACCTGCGCGAGCACAAGCCGGGCGTCCGGATCGTGGCCGCGGAGCCACTCCCCGGGGAGAATGTGCAGGGTCTGCGATCGCTCGATGAGGGCTTCATCCCGGAGATCCTGGACCCGGCGCTGATCGATGCGAAGTACCTCGTCTCCAACCGCGATGCCATCAGCGCCCTGCGCGAACTCGTCTTCCGCGAGGGCATCTTCGCCGGACCGTCCTGCGGGGCCGTGCTCGTCGCGGCGGCGCGCGAGGCGGCCACGATGACCAGCGGCACGATCGTCGCGCTGTTGCCCGACGGCGGCTGGAAGTACCTCTCGGCGGGCACCTTCACGACCGACTTCGACGACATGGAGGACGCTCTCGAGGGCGGCGTCAACTGGTGGT
>JANOTJ010000066.1:0-2948 GCA_031416295.1 Chloroflexota bacterium | reverse complement strand
GGGCCATCGTCGACCGACTTCTCGCGGCATTCGACGTCGTGGCGGCCGGGGGCGGTCCGCGCGCCATCTCGCTGGAGGCGTCGCTCGGGCTTGGCAAGACGCGACTCGTTCAGGAGTTGTACCAGGCGCTCGCGACGACCCGCCAACCGGGCACCCCGTACTGGCCGGCGAGGCTTGACTGGAGCGACGCCCGTGCGGACGACGTCCTCCACGCTCGCAAGCAGGTCGACCCGACACCCGGCTGGGTGATCCCCGGCGGCACGAGCATCCCATGGCTGTGGTGGGGCATCTCCTGCCAGCTCGGCCAGGCGGGCCACCCGATGCGCTCGATGAAGGACGCCAGCGATCAGCTTCGCGCCCACCTCGACCCGCTGTTGGCGAAGCTCCAGCGCGCCGATCACGACAAGGAGGACGCGCTCGAGTTGCTGTCCGGCGTGTTCGACCTCGTCGGGTCGATAGGCCCGGGCGGGTTCGTTGACGGTGGGTCGAAGTTCGTCAATGTCATCAAGCGCTGGCGCGGGCGGGATCGCCAGAGCAAAGCCGCCGCGATGGACCGCCGAATCGATGCCGCCGGCGAGAGCTACGAGGAAGCCGGGCGCATCGCCGAGGGACTGACGGCCGTCGCGAACGCCAGAACGCCGGTCATCCTGGTCGTGGACGACGCTCAATGGGCGGACCCGGCTCTCGTGAGCCTCCTCCGCCACCTCATCCGACTGGACGGTGCGCCGATCCTCATCGTGACCACAGCGTGGCCGGAGAAGCTCGCCAACCAGGCCGCTGGGCCGGAGGCGTTCTCGGCGTGGCTGGGGCGGACGCAGACGGAATTCCCGGACCGGCTCCAGCGCATCGCCATCGACCCGCTCGCCGACGCGGACCTGGGCGAGATGATCCGCGGCTTCGCTCCGCACACCGCTTCGGTCACGGTGGACCGGATCACCGACATCGCATCGGGCAATCCCCTCGTTCTGAACCTGTTGCTGGACCTCGACGTCATCCGGCGGGACGTCGCCGCCGACGGCCGCATCGATACGGACCCCGCCACGCTGAAGCGCCTGCCCAGCAACCTCCGGGCCATCTACCAGGACCTGTGGCAGCAACTGCCGGTCGCCGAGCAGCGGGTGCTTGCTCTCGTCGCCGTCCAGGGCCCCGAATTCCTCCCGGGCTTCGTCGAGGTCGCCGCCACGCGCCTCGGGATGCGCGGCGACCTGCTGCCGGCGTTCACCGCGGCGCGGGATGTCCACGGTTGGATCCGTGCCGTCAACGATCACCGGTACGAGTTCTCCGAGCGTCAACGGTTCGAAGTTGCGGAGGACGTCCTGCGCGATGTCTTCTCGGATGAGGAGCAGGCCACGATCCAGGCGGCGATCCTGGATCACGTCCTGGCCCTCAAGCTCTTGCCGGAGTGGCCGGACCTCGATCTTCGAACGCGCCGCGTGGCGCTCGAGAGTCATCGGGAGATCGCGGAACTGTCAGCCGATCGGGCCCCGATCGATGACGCTGCGCTTGCCGACACGATGCGGCAGCTGGCCGTTCTTGAGCTCGATGCCGGAGACTCGGCGCGCGCAGCGGAGCTCATCAGCGCGAGCCAGGGATTGCGGACCACACCGACCGGCCAAGTGCCCGATACGGCGGAGGCGATCTTCGTCGAGGAGCTGGTCGCCGAGATCCAGGCCGTGGCCGCCGCCGAGGGCGCCGCCACGGCCCCAGTCACGGCATCGGCCTCCGCCGACGAGTGGGGGAGGGAACCGTGGACGGCCTGGCGATCACAGGCGATACCGAGCCTGACCAGCCTGGTGCCATCGGCGGTCGCGGAGCTCGTCGTCGACGTCGTTTCGATCGAAGGCCCCGTCGTCGCTGGACGGGTATATCGATTGCTGGTCGAGGCCTCCGGTGCGGCGCGACAGGGTCGATCGATCCGTGCATCGCTCGACGCCGGGGTCCGCTCAGCGGTTCGTCGCGGCCAGGTGGTCGCCTCGATTCCCGTGGTTCGCGGGGATGCTGACGGGCGGGTCCTGCGGCTGCCGACCCAACCAGACGTGCGGCTCCGCGATGTGGGCGATCGAACCGTGGACGAGATCCCGCCCGCGGAACTGGGTGCGCTGGGACAGCGGGTGCTCGCGCGTGAGCCAGAATCGGCGCGCGATGAGGTCAAGCGGCAGGTCGCGGGGTTGATCGGCCTGGGCTCGGTGAGTCGCTCCCTGGATGCGGTGTTGGACCGGGTCCTGCCGACGGACGCCCCCGTTAGCCCCCCGCCGACGATCGACGAATGGGGTCGAGCGGTGTGGGTCGGCTGGACGTCACAGGAGGTGCCGGCCGTGACCGGCCTGGCCCAGCGCGCCGTGGCGGACGTCATCGTCGAGGTCGTCGGCGTCGAGGGTCCGGTGGTGGTCGGTCGGGTGATCGAGCTCCTTCGCCAGGCATCGGGCGCCGCCAAGCGGTCGAAATCGATCAGTGACGCCATCGAATCCGGCATCGGCTCGGGCGTACGGCGTGGCGATCTCATCATGGCTCCGGGAAGACGCGGCGAGCCTGACTCCCGGGTGCTCCGGCTTCCGACGCAGCCGGAGGTCGTGTTGCGGATACCGGGGGATCGGGATGTGTGGTCGATTCCCGGCACGGAGTTGGCGGCGATCGCCGCCGCTGTGCTGGCACGGGACGAAGGGCTCGATCGCGATGGCGTGAGGCGCCAGGTCGCCGCGCTCGTCGGCTGGAGTCGCTACACGACCGCGCTCGACAAGCTGCTGGAATCGGTCATCGCCCGCGAGGGGTGACGCCGGCCACCTCGTAAGTCCGCTGTGAGGGCGGATTCGTAGGCTTCGCACATGCCCGAGATCTCACGCTTCTATGGAATCGTCATCACGATCAACTTCCGCGAGCACCTGCCGCCACACTTCCACGCTCGATACGCAGAACACCGGGCGTCGGTCCTGATGTCTGGGTCGGTGATC
>JANOTJ010000065.1:0-12724 GCA_031416295.1 Chloroflexota bacterium | reverse complement strand
CCGGTCAACTCCTGGCCATCGAACGCGATCGATCCCTCGGACGGGACGTACAGACCCGTGATCATGTTGAAGAACGTGGTCTTGCCCGCCCCATTCGGCCCGATCAAGCTCACGATCGCTCCGCGTGCGATCGTGAAATCGATGTTGCTGACGGCGACCAGGCCGCCGAAGCGCTTGGTACAGGATGTGGCGACAAGGAGGTCAGCGCTCGCCGGACGGACCGCTGCGGGCGCGGTCATGGTCGATCCGTGGACTGATCGGCGTCGGCCATCACGGCGGCGGCGTCGGTCTGGGCGACCTCATCGATCGTGCCTCCCGTGACCTCGGCCGCGACGCCGATGCCGTGCATCTCCGCCTTCGAAGTCTCGACCGGGAAGAGTCCCTCAGGGCGGCGGATCATCATCACCACCAGCACGATCCCGAAGATGAGGTAGTTGTAGTTGACAAGGTTGAAATCCGCCAGCAGCCCGATCCCGGTCGCATCTCCCAGCGCGTTGAGCGGGCCGTTGAAGATCTGGTCGCCGAGGTAGCGCAGGAGCGTCTGGTTGACGTACTGGACGGCGAATGCGCCGATCACGACGCCGCGCAGCGAACCGATGCCGCCGAGGATGATGATCACCACCACCAGGATCGAGACCGCGAAGTTGAAGCTCTCGGCGAAGATGGCCGTCTGGTACGCCCCGGTGAACGCGCCGGCGAAGCCCGAGAAGCTGGCACCCAGCGAGAACGCGAGGAGCTTGGTCGTCACCGTGTTGATGCCCATCGCCGCCGCCGCCGTCTCGTCCTCGCGGACGGCCATCCATGCCCGGCCGAGTTTGGAATCGCGAAGACGGACGCAGATGAAGAACGTGATCGCGAGCAGCACGGAGACGAGGTAGAAGGACGCGATCCCGTTCTGATTGGAGAACACGATCTGCTCGCCCCATGGTCCAGGGATGGGCATCGTCGGAGCATTGATCGGGTTGATCCCGACATTCCCGCCGGTCAGGTTGGCGTTGGGGCCGATGAGCACCGCTCCACCCAGGAAGGCCGGCAGGGCGATCGTGATGTCGCCGAGGTTGCGGAAGACGATCCGGACGATCTCGCCGAACCCGAGGGTCACGATGGCCAGGTAGTCGCCGCGCAGGCGGAGGGTCGGTGCGCCGAGCAGGATGCCGAAGACAGCCGCCGCGCCGACCGCGATGAAGACCACGATCCACCAGCTGATCTGGATCCCGAAGTGGGGCGAGGCCAGGAATGCGGTCGTGTACGCGCCGATGGCGTAGAAGGCCACGTACCCAAGGTCGAGCAGACCGGCGAAGCCCATGACGATGTTCAGGCCGAGTGCCAGGATCGCGAACGTGGCGCCGATGATGAGCACCGCCGTGCCCGGCCAGGGCAGGAACGGCAGGGCCGTCTCGAGCGTCCGGTAGGCGATGGGGTAGACGATCGCCAGGATGACGATGCCGATGAGGAGGATCCGCTCGCGGCGCTTGCGCTCCATGCCCCGGAAGGGGTCGGGCAGCGACACGCGCCGGGGACTGACGGCAGCAGTCATGTCAGGCGCGCTCCGAGACTCGTTCTGACAACAGCCCGGTGGGCCGGAACACAAGGACCAGGATCAGGATGGTGAAGACGATGACGCTCGTCCACTTCGCCTCCAGGAACCGGTCCGACATGGCCCCGATCAGGCCGATCACGATGCCGCCAAGGGCGGCCCCGGTGAGGTTGCCGATGCCGCCCAGCACGGCCGCCGTGAAGGACAACAGCCCGAACTGGAAGCCGAACTGGAACCACGTCTGCCCGTAGTACATGGCGACGACCAGGCCGGCGGCGCCAGCCAGGGCACCGGCGATGAGGAAGGTCAGGGAGATCGTCCGGTTGACGTCGATGCCCATCAGGCCCGATGCCTCGCGATCCTGGGCGGTGGCCCGCATGGCCTTGCCCTGGCGAGTACTGCCCACGAACCAGCGCAGGACCAGGAGCAGCGGGATGGTCACGGCCACGACCATGAGCTCGTCGACGCCGAACCACGCGGTGCCGCTCGGGAAGAACAGCAGGTCGTCCTTGGGGAGCACTGGCTCGACGGCCTTCTGAGACGGGCCAAGCAGGACGAGGCCCACGTTCTGGAGCACGAAGGACATGCCGATGGCACTGATCAGCGGTGCCAGTCGGGGGGCATTCCGGAGTGGCCGGTAGGCGACTCGTTCGATGCTCGCGTTGATGACCGCGGTCATGACCATGATCATCGGGAGCGCGGCGAACACGAGGATGAGTGCGGTGAGCGAGCTCGCCGGGATGCCCAGCGTGTTGACGATGATCTCGAGGGCGAAGTAGGCCAGCCCGCTCCCGAGCATGAACACATCGGCATGGGCGAAATTGATGAGTTCCAGGATGCCGTAGACCAGCGTGTAGCCGATCGCGATGAGCGCGATGATCAGGCCATTGGTCAGCCCGATCGTGAGCGCCTTGGCCAGTTCCTCCACGCTCTCTCCTCAGCGAGTCGACGGCACCCGGTCTGTGATTTGGTCGAGTCAGGAACTGATCGGCCGCCCGGCGATGCCGAGCGGCCGACTTCAGCTGTTGACCTTGCGGGTCGGTAGCGCTACTTGATGATCTTGTCGAACTTGAACTCGCCGGCAGTGACGATCAGGGCCGTCATGTCGGTGAGGCTCGTGTCGCCGGCCGCATCGAACGACCAGGTCCCGAGGACCCCCACGAAGTCCTTCGTGGCCTTGACCTCATCGAGGACCAGGGCACGCAGGGCAAGCGTATCCGCTGGGTTCTTCGCCGAAGCACGCTCGATGGCGGCGAGGACGACCTTGGCCGCCTCGTAGCCGTATGCGGTGTAGACCTCGGCCGGGTTGTTCGGGAACTTGGCGGTGTACTTGGCAAGCCAATCCTTGCCGAGGCCGGTCAGCTGATCCGGAGAGACCGCACCCGAGGTCACGTAGGTGCCCTCGGCCGCTTCACCGGCAGCCGCGATGAACTCGGATTCGGCGATGCCGTCCGGGCCCATCAGCTTGACCTCCGGCATCGCGTCGCGCAGGTCGCGCCACAGCTGGCCGGCATTGTTCTGGGTGATCCCGCCGTAGTAGACGAGGTCGGGCTTGGTGGCCTTGATCTTTTCGGCCAGGGCCTTGTAGTCGGATGCCTTGCCGTCGATGCCGTCACGACCGAGGATGGTCAGACCGTTGTCGGCAGCCTTGGTGTTGAAGACGTCAGCGACGCCCTTGCCGTACACCTCGGTGTCGTCCAGCAGATAGACCTTCTTGGCGCCGAGCTGGGATGCCCACAGCGCGCCAGCGGCACCCTGCAGATCGTCCGCCGGGACGACCCGGGTGTAGTTCTTCTTGCAGCCGTTGGGGTAGTAGATATCCGGCTCGCCCGCGTTGAAGGGCTTGGTCAGACCGACGTTGGTGTTGGCCGGGCTGATCATGACGATGCCCTTCGTGCACAGGATCGGGATCGACAGCTTGGCCGCGCCCGAATTGAACGTGCCGATGTAGGCGACGAGCTTGTCATTCGCCACGGCATCGTTGGCGTTCTTGATCTCGGTCGCCTCGTCCCACTTGCCGGCTGCGGCCGTGGAGTCGTCGACGTCCTTGTACACGATGGTGTAGCCGCCGGCCTTCTTGCCGGCTTCCTCCATCGCCATGTTGATGGCGTTGACGATGGTGTCTGTCTGGGCCTTGCTGGATCCCTGGCGCGGCAATGACGACCAAACTTCGATCGTGCCCTTGTCGCCGCCAGTGCCGGGTGTCGTGCTGCACGCAGTGAACGCGAACAGCGCGGCGGCGGCGAGCGCCCCTACCTTGGTGAGTTTCATCCATTCTCCTCCTAAAGTCCGGTCGTCCGGCGGTCCCGGAGCGACCATCGGTCGAAAGCCCCCATGACCCCGGCCCGACACGGGCAAACGTCAGACGACCGTGGCCCGATACTTGCCTTGATCCGGTCGACGGTACCCTCCCAGGACGTCGGCAGAGGCGAGCGGCGGTGCGCGACGGGCGACGACGCAAGTCCGTGCTCGGGCGGCGCGAGGTGGCCGCCGAAGCGATGACGTATATTAGGCATAGGCGACCCGAATGCAATACCGTCGGGCGCACCCCTCCCAAGCGTCGAAGCGACGCATCCGCGAGTGCAGACATGCGCGACGCGGGACGGAGTGGCCGCGCCGCGATGGTCCGACCCGGTGTCGGTGCCCCGGTCGATGGGGCCAGCGGATCGCCTCCTGCGAGGTTTGACCTTCGGCGTGGAGTACCTGGTCCGAGCGGCCCGTGTCACGGACATCGATCGTCTCGTCGCCTTGAGCGACGCTGATCTTCGAGGCGCCCGTGTGGCGGGCACCCTGGACTCGGCCGACCTGCTCCGACAGCTCGTGTACCTGCCGCAGGCCAGCATCTTCATCGCCGAGGCGCAGCGCCTGGTGGTCGGCGGGGCGGTCCTCGCCCTTCGGCCGTCGGTCCGCGCCGGCGGTTTCGTCGGGACGATCGACCTCCTGGTCGTGGACCCCGGCCACGACGCGGACCGGGTGACCGACGCCCTGCTCGAAGAAGTCCTCCGGTCGGCCAGTAACAAGGGCTGCACGCTCGTGGAGGCCGGTTCGCCGGACGACCCAGGCGTGCTGTCCAGGTGGATCGCCCGGGGCTTCGTGCCGGCCGGACCACACATCCAACGACCCGTGGCCGCGGCGGGAAGCGCCGGGCGCCGCACGTGATCATTCACCTGCCCGAGCTGCGCGGGGCGCGCCGGCGGGACCTCATCTCTCGGATCTGAACAGGAGTCATCTGTGGGCAAGAACGTCGCCGTCTTCGTGGACGTGGCGAACATCTTTTACGCGGCCAAGGCCGCAGGCGTGGACATCGACTACGTCACGCTCCTCAAGTCGGCCTCGGCCGGACGCGACCTCGTCCGAGCCTACGCCTACACGGGTCTTGACCCGGACAACGAGAACCAGCGCAACTTCCACGACTTTCTGCGCCGCAGCAATTACAAGGTCGTGAGCAAGGACATCCGCAAGTACGGCGACGGCAAGGTCAAGGCCAACCTCGACATCGAACTCGTCGTGGACATGATGAAGACGGCCAGGAACCTGGATATCGCCATCATCGTGTCCGGCGACGGGGACTTCGCGCCGGCGATCCGGGCGGTCCAGGAGCAGGGCGTTCGCGTCGAGGTCATCAGCTTCCGGGGGAACACCAGCTCCGACCTGATCGAAGCTGCCGACCAGTTCACCGACATCATCCAGCTGGCTCGGGTCGAGAAGGGTTCGCGCTCCGGGCGTCGGGTTGCCGACGACGATGCGGATCTGTCGATGACCGAGGTGCCGGACAAGCAGACCGATGGCACCGGTATCGGGCGTGGCCGGGGGACCCGGGGCGGCCGTGGTCGCGGTCGTGGCGAGGGCGAGCTCGTCGCCGCGAGCGCGTCGCGCGATCGAGATCGCGACCGTGGGCGTGGTCGAGGCCGAGGCACCCTGGCCGTTGCCCGCGACGGCGCAGGCGCGCCGTCCGGCGGGACGGTCGTGGCCCTTCCCGGCGAGCGTCTCTCCCGGGCGGGTGGCCTGACCGAGGCTGATCTCGCCGCGGCCGAGGTGTTCACCCTCGACGATCTCGATGCACCGACCGACGGGCTGGCGCCCATCGGGGTGAGCGACGCGCCGGACGGAGCCGAGCGCGATGAGAACGAGCTCCTTGGCGAGGATGGTCAGCCCCGTCGCCGTCGCCGTCGAGGCGGCCGTGGTCGAGGTCGCGGCCGTGCTCGAGAGGATGGCCTGGGCACGGAGGCATCCGGGCTGCCGGTGGAATCGACGCCTGATGGTCAGACCTTCGACGTCGACGAGGATGACGACGTCGACGTCGATGACGACGAGATCGCCGCCGAGGCCGCGTACAAGGCTGCGGCAACGGCCGCCCCGACTGCGCCTGTTGGCCCGACTGCCCCTGCGCCAGCACGTGCGCCGCGCACGACCCCGTTCGGCTCGGTCTGGGACTCGCAGCTCGCCACCAGCCCGGCGCCCACCAACCTCGGGCCGATCGCCGACGATGACGAGGACTTCGCTGAGCCGGAGATCCCCGAATACCTCATCGCCGAGCAGCGTCGCGGCGCCGCCGCCACTCGCAGTGGCGGCCCTGGACGAGGCCCGCGCGGCGGTCGCTCGGCCTACCAGTCGGCCATGGACCGAGAGCGATTCGGGCGCGGCGGCGGGGGCGGCATCAACCGCTACCCCGACGTGAGCGCTCGGACCGGCGCCAGTGCCAACACTGGACCCAGCCGTGGAGCACCGCCGCGCGACGAGCGCCCGGTGGTCCGGCGCGACCGCGACGACCGTCCCAGGGACGATCGGCCGCGCGAGTCCCGGCCCCGGGACGCGGCGCCGCGTCCGACGTCGAGCGAACCGTGGTCCGAGGTCCCGCCGGAGCTCGAGGCGCTGCTCCGGGCCCAGGTGGCGGCCGCACCGCGACCGTCCAGCGACGCCCGACCGGAGCGCGCTCCGACGACCGAGTCCGCCGATGTGGCCGACGCGGTCGAGGCCGCTCCTGTCGCTCCCAGGCGCCGGACCACGCGCACGACCAAGGTCGTCGCGGAAGCCGTGAGCGAGGCACGCGCGCCTGAGGCGGCCGACGCGCCAGCCGCGGTCGCACCGGCGGCGCCCAGGCGTCGGACGACACGGAAGGTCACGTCGATCGAGGCCGCCGCCGTGGTCGCTCCGGTCGCCGACGGGGTCGCCCCCACGGCTCCCAGGCGTCGGACCACCCGCAAGGCCGTCACCGCCACGGCCGACGCCCCAGCCGCGGTCGCCCCGGCCGAGGAGGCTGCCCCGGCGGCTCCCAAGCGTCGGACGACCCGCAAGGCGGCCGCGGGCGCTTTGACCGGCGACGCCGACCCGACCTGATCGACCAGCGGTCGGCGCGATGACCGCGTTCCGCACCCGGGGCCATCCGGCCGCGACCGCTGCGGTCGCGGCCATGGTCCGCGGGCACATGCCGCACGCGATCCTGCTCGTCGGGCCGCGCGGCATCGGCAAGACCACGCTCGCGACCGACATCGCGGCGGGGCTCCTGTGCACGGACCCCGATCCCGCCGCCCGTCCCTGCGGCAGGTGCCGTGGGTGCCGGTTGGTCGCGTCCGGCGGCCACGCCGACGTCCATCGCCTGGATCCCGAAGGGGCCGGCCGGCAGGTCGTCATCGGTGGTCCGGGCTCCAGCGCGCGCGGCGTCCGCGACCTCATCCTGGAGTTCGCCCTCACGCCCGTCGAGGGCGGCGCCCGGGTGGCCATCGTGACGGCAGCCGATCGCATGAACGAGGACGCCCAGGCGGCGCTCCTCAAGACCCTCGAGGAACCGGCAGCCGGCGTCACGCTCATCCTGTGCGCGGATGTCGAGGACCCGATCCTTCCGACCATCCGCTCACGCTCGGCTCGCATCCTCCTCGGGCCCGTCGCGACCCGCGACATCGAGACGCTCCTCACCGAGGCCGGCACGGCAGACCCGCCGCTCGCGGCGCGGCTCGCCCGGATCGCTGGCGGGCGGCCCGGGATGGCCATGGCCTGGGCCCGTCGCCCCGAAGTCCTGGTCATGCGCGAGCAGCTGTCGCGGACCATCCTGGACCTGACCGAGGCACGTCCCGCTGAACGGCTCGCGGCGATGCGCTCGGCCCTGCCTGTCGCCGCAGCCGTCGCCGATGTGGCCGACGTGGCCGACGACCCGGGCATGACCACCGGGAACGTCAAACGGCGTGGCCGCGGGCCGACCCTCGCGGTCTCCAGCGCTGATGGCGGGGACGAGGACGACGGAACCGCCGCCGCGCCCGCCCGTGCCTCGGCCGCGCAACGCCGTCGCTCCGTCGAGGCGATCGTCACGGTCTGGACCGATGTCGCCCGGGATCTCGCCGTCGTCGGCCGCGGGCTGGCCTCGTCGGCCCGCGACATCGGCCTCCTCGATGAGTCGCGCCGTCTGGCCGAACGGCTCGACCCGGACGCGGTCGTGGCCTTCCTGGATCGCCTCGGCCGGGCGACCACGCTGCTGGCCGGGAATGTAAGCCCGGAACTCGTCCTGGACGACCTCGTGCTCACCTGGCCGCGACCGACGACCGGCCTGTGACCGACTCCTCGACCGTGCGTCCGAGCGATACAGCCCGCCTCGAGGCGACCGTCGTCGGACGCGTCCAGGGCGTCGGCTTCCGAGTCTTCGTGCTCCGTCGCGCGCTGGAGCTTGGCCTCCTGGGCTCAGTCGCCAACACCTCGGAGGGGATGGTCGCGGTCATAGCCGAAGGGCAACGGGCCGATCTCGAGCGCCTGCTCGTGACGCTTCGCAGCGGGCCTCCGGCCGCGATCGTCGAACGTGTCGCGGAGCTCTGGGGGCCCGTTCGCGGGGAGTCGAGCGGGTTCAGCATCCGCAGCGGCGCGCACCGCGGCGACTGATCTGGCGCAGGTCGGGCTGACCCGTTCGGCGACTCGGTTCGGGACCGCTGGGCTATTCCCGGATCGGCTCGGGACGAGCATCGTTTCCGGTGATGGACCCGAATACCCCGGCCGAGGAGCTTCCTGCGCTGTATCGCGCCGTCCTCGATCGCATCGCCGCACTCGAGGCCTCCGGTCGGCGGCGCGCAGCGGTCCGGATCAGGCGTGATGCGACGCGCGCCTATTCGCGCGCCTGGGACGCTCGCGCCCGGCGCGAACTCGAGTCCCTCCTCCGACGGGCGGTCGCACCCACCGCCGCCGAGCGACTGCTCGGTCGCAAGGACCGTGGCCTGCGCCGCGATCGCCGGATCGTCGCCAGCCGCGACGCCTGACCCCTCGACATACCTGACCCCTCGACATACCTGACCCTCGGCACGAGGGACCGCACAGACGTCGAGGGCGCCCCGGTCGTACGCTTGCCGGGTGACTGAACCCACGTATCTCGCCGACGTCCTCGACCGTGCCCTTGCGGGCTATGCGGACCTGACCGCGCTCGGTGAGGAGATCGAGGACGAGTGGTCGTACGTGAACGACCTGAGCGACGCATGGCGCACACGCCTGGAAGATGTCGTGGCCGCCCGCGACGGCGAGCTCGCCGCTCCCGCGATGGTCGTCGCCATCGAGCGCGCACTCGAGGAGATCGCCGCCATCGAGGACCCCCATCGCGCCATCGACTGGCTGTCCACCTTTCCCCAGGTCGTCCTTCTCGCGGTCGGGGAGCGGCCGTGAGGTTCCAGGACGCGGCCAGGGACGGTCGGGCCGTCGTGTATGCGGCGATCCAGGCGGAGTCCGTGGTCGCCCGGGCCGCCGGACTGCTCGCCGACGCGTCCCAGGGTCAGCGGGTCCTGGGCCGCGCGGTCATGAACGGCGAGACGATCGATCCCGTCGCGTGGCGCGCGATGTTCCCGACACTGTTCGGCCTCGACGCCGGCGCCGATCCCGTCACCCTGGCCCGGAGCGAAGCGATCCTTGCGGTTTCCCTCGAGGTCGCCGACCGCGGCGATCAGGTCCGAAGTCAGGTCCGCGGCGCGATCGTCGAGGCGGTCACGGCCGTCCTCCTGGCGAGACGAGCCGGTGACGCTGCGGTCCGTCGCGAGCGCCGCATCCTGTTCGACGGCGTGCGCGCGGAGATCCACCCGTACGACGTGACCGTGGAGCGCGACGGCGCCGCCGAGGCGTACGACTGCAAGTGGGGCGCGCGCGGCATCAACGCGGATGTCCTGCATCAGCTCGACGATGCGCGCGGACATGCAGCGGAGGAGGACCAACCGTTGCGCGTCGCGCTCGTCGTCTTCGATGCGGAGCGTTCATGCCGAGTCCGCCTGGAGCGTCAGACCGCACCGTTCGCCGGCACGGACCTGATCGCCCTCGAGTCGCTCGACCGTCTGGCGACGGGCGCCCGCTCGTGATCGACGCCGCGGACGATCCGCGCGTCGGGCGGTCACCGTTCCGCATCCGTTTCGACGAATGTGGACCGGACGGGCTGCTGCGCACGAGCGTACTGATGCGCTACGCCCAGGACCTCGCCAGCCATCACTCCGCCCTCGTCGGCATCGATCGCGCCTGGTACGCGGAGCGCGGGATCGGCTGGCTGGTCCGAGCGGCCGAGGTCGCGATCCTGGCACCGCTGCGCGTCGGGGACGCCCTCCAGGGGGCGACGCGGGCCGTGGGCTTCCGACGCGTCTGGGCCCGCCGTCGGACCGAATTTCACGACGCCGCCGGCGCCCTCGTCGCGTGGAGCCATATCGACTGGGTACTGCTGGATGCGCGCGGGGCGCCGACCCGGATCCCGCCTGTGTTCGACGACGCGTTCGGCGCGCCACCGGCCGACTTCGCCCTGGCCCGGGTCGCCCTCGCGACACCGCCCGCTGCTACGTGGCGTGCCGAGTTCACGGTCCGACCGCAGGAGCTGGATCCGATGGACCACGCCAACAACGCGGTCTACGCGGACTGGCTGGAAGAGGGCATCATCCGCGCCGGCGCCGAGCCCGCAGTCAGGGCCATCCCGCGTCTCGCGCGGCTCGAGTACGCCCGTTCCGCGGAGCGCGATGCGACCGTGACCGTCGAGGCCTGGCCCGACGGGGACGGTGCCGGCTGGTCGGTCCGCATCTCGGACGCTGCCGGTGACCTGTTGCGGGCCCGTCTGGAACCATCGGACGTATCGTGACCCAGCGAACGGCGACGCCGACGCTCCGCGACCAGTCGAGCTGAACCTGGGTCAGCGGCTAGATCCGCCGTCCCTTGTACTCGCGGATCGGATCCTGGAGCAGGGCGGGGCTGATCGCCAGGAAATGCCGCACGTGCGCCGTCTCGAGATGTGCCTGGTGCCGTTCCACCGATCGCCACGTCTCGTGGAAGAAGAACAGGTCAGGGTCGTCGTTGGCCTGGTGAAGGTCGTAGTTGAGGCACCCATCTTCCTTGCGGGTCGGTTCGACCAGCGCTTGCAGGGCTTCGCCGAGGGCCATCGAACTGCCGGTTCGGGCACGGAATACCGCGACCACCGTCAACAGGGCCGAGTCCATGTTCATTCCTCCATCTCATGCGACCGATAGGCATATACTGGCGATATGCTAAAGGATGCCTCTGGCAATCTGAAGATCGGCGAGAATGGCGACGTCGCCGCCGAGTCTCCGAAGGTGATCCCTGACGAGATCCTCACCTCGTTGGTCGCCGTCCTGGACGCCGTGCGACTTGATGCAGCGAGTTCTCGTCCCGAGATCATGCGTCGGACCGGACTGGGCCGCGGTGTGGTCGTGCAGCGGGTGGACGAGTTGATCGCCCGCGGCATCTTCATCGAGGCAGGACTCGAAGCATCGTCCGGAGGTCGAGCGCCGCGGACGATCCGACTGAACACCCACGCCGGACATATCCTGGTGGCTGACCTCGGCGCGACGAGCATCGGCGTGGGTATCGCGGACCTGTCTGGCCAGCTCGTCGCGCAGCACGAGGAGCCGGCGGACATCATGGATGGGCCGGAGGCGATCCTGGGCCGGGTGGAGGACCTGTTCGAGGTGCTCCATTCCAGGGTCGATCATGCCCTCGGCGCGCTGTGGGGCATCGGGATCGGCGTCCCTGGACCCGTGGAGTTCGCGACTGGCCGGCCGGCGTCCCCGCCGATCATGCCGGGTTGGGACGACTTCCCGGTGCGGGAACGTTTCAGCGGCCGCTACGGGGTCCCCGTGTGGGTGGACAACGACGTCAACCTGATGGCGTTGGGGGAGTATCGCGCCGGTGTGGCTCGGGGCCACGATGCAGCGATCTTCATCAAGGTCGGGACCGGCATCGGGGCGGGCATCATCATCGACGGCAAGCTCCACCGCGGGTCGCAGGGGAGCGCCGGCGATGTCGGCCACATCCAGGTGACCGATGATCCATCGATCATCTGTCGGTGCGGCAATTCTGGTTGCCTCGAAGCGCTGGCCGGCGGGGCGGCCCTCGCCCGCGATGGGGCCAGGGCCGCCCGGGAGGGACAGAGCACGCTCCTTGCCCGCCTGCTCGATGAGCGCGACAGGATCGAGGCGACCGACGTCGGTTGGGCAGCGGCTCACGGCGATCCGGTGAGTCGGGACCTGATCACCATGGCCGGCCATCGGATCGGACGGATGGTGGCCACACTCGTCAATGCCCTGAACCCGTCCAGTGTCGTCATCGGCGGTGGTGTGAGCGGGCTGGGCGACCCGCTCATCGCGTCGGTCCGGGAGTCCGTCTATGGCCGATCGCTGCCGCTGGCCACCCGCGATCTGGAGATCGTCCGTTCAAGTCTCGACGACCAGGCCGGCCGGATCGGCGCCGCGAGCATGGTCGTCGACGAGCTGTTCTCGCGGGTTCGCATCCCGATCTGGTTGCCCGCCGGTTCCCCCGCGGGACTCGCCGAGAGCATGACCCCGCCGCTGCGTTGACGAGTCCTGTTCCTGCCGCCACATCTGCAAACGCCACGTCCCGCCGCGATTAGTCTGTAGACAGGCATCTTCTGCTCTTGACAAGCTGAAGTATGATTACGTCAGTCCTAAATCGGGACAGATGAGGAGGAGGCTTGGTCATGACCAACGACAGTTCCTGGAGCAGCAGGCATCGCAGGATGCCGATCACGATCGCGGTCGGCTTGATGGCCGTTTCGGTGGCGTTCGCAGCTTGTTCGCCGGCGGGCACGGCGTCGTCCTCGGCACCGACCGGGTCACAACCATCCGGAGGTGCTGCGACCGGCACGACGGACCCTGACGCCGCGCTGGCCGAGCTTGCGAACAAGGTCCTGTCGACCGGACCCTTCGGCGAGGCGCCGACCTC
>JANOTJ010000064.1:0-3467 GCA_031416295.1 Chloroflexota bacterium | reverse complement strand
GGGCTGGCGCGCGAGTTGCTTGAGCTGCCCGCGCGGCACCTCGGCCGCGATGGCATCGACGATGCGATAGCGATACTTGACCTTGCCAGCCAGCCGCTCGATCGCCCGCTCGTCCGCTCGGCCCGGACGGCCGTCGTAGGTGACGATGACCTTGACCTTGGCGTCCGCCGGCGCCGCGGCGGCCACCGATGGGAGCACAGCCGCGATCAGGGCCAGGACGACCAGGGACGGGGCGAGGATGACGCGTGCCCCTTGGCGAGTTCGATGGCCCATGTTCGATCACCTCTGGCCGCGAGCCTCTAGGGCGACGGGCGCTCACGGTACGCCGCGCGTCATCGGTTCACAAGGGGGGTGACAACGTCGCTGTCCCCTTAGCTCGGACGGAATCGCTGTCCTTCGACATGCGGCCGACATCTCGGTGCGGCCGACATCTCGGTTGACAGGCGGCCAGCCATGGTCATAGACTCCGCCCCGGCGCGCAGATCGCCCGCCCTCGTCCAGCTCAGGAGGCGGCCTCCATGAAGACGAAGACCAGCTCTTACCGGCGCACGCTGTCGCCCACCGGCGCGGCAGTTCGCGGGAGATCTGTGCCCATCTGAGCTAGACCCAAGGCGGCAAGGCCGCCCCAGGACGAACCAGAGCCGTGGGCCACAGATCGGGCCCCCGGCTTTTTTGATGCCCACCCTGCCCGTTCGGGCTTGGGACCACCAGGCACCAGAGCCGCGAGGCCCCCGACGATACGTCGGACGAGGCGCGCGGCTCGTTCCATGTCCAGACCTCGAACCGCCGAACACGGCGCACGACACCCACGCGACAACCTCCGGAGTACCCATCGTGACCACCTTCATCGAACAACTGAAGATGCGACCCGGCGCCGCCGTGCGCCCGGCCACCGACACGAACGCGCCCGCCCTCCTCATCGATGGCGTCAGCAAGGCGTTCGTCGATGGCCGCAACAAGAACCCCGTGGCGGCCATCACGGACGTCCATCTGCGCCTGGAGCGCGGCGATATCCACGGCATCCTGGGCGCCAACGGCTCGGGCAAGTCCACGCTCATCCGGCTCATCTGCGGTCTGCTGACTCTGGACAGCGGGCGTGTCGAGGTCTTCGGACTGGACATCGAGCGGGACGAGCTCGCGGTCAAGCGCCTGATCAATCGGGTCAGTGTGGACGCCGCGTTCTTCAAGAAGCTCAGCCCCATGGAGAACCTGCTCTTCGCGGCGCGTCTCTACGGCATCGATGCCCGAGTGGCGAAACGCGACGCGCTGGCGATCCTGGCCAGGCTCGGCATCAGCGAGAAGCGCGTCGGCCGACCCGTGGAGCAGATGAGTCGGGGCATGCAGCAGAAGGTCGCCATCGCGCGAGCCCTGCTGACCAGCCCGACGCTGCTGCTCCTTGACGAACCGACCACTGGTCTCGACCCGCGCAGCAAGCTCGACGTCCAGACGTTCATCGAGGAGATCAACCAGACCCACGACGCGACCATCGTCCTGACGACCCACGACCTGGCCGAGGCAGAACGCCTGTGCTCCCGGATCACGGTCCTCAACGACGGTCGGACCATCACCGAGGGCACCTCGGCCGAGCTCAAGGCGCAGACCGGGGCCCTACTCGGCCGGGACGCGACCCTCGAGGACGTGTTCATGACCTACACCGGCCGCTCCCTCGACGAGGACGTCGACGAAGACGGTTCGGACGACGACGACTGACCGCACTTACAGATCCCGACCGAAAGGAGATCCTCCCGTGACCATCGTCGCCCATGAGCTGAAGGCCTCGTACGCCTTCATCGAGCGCAACTTCTTCCTGACTCGCCGCTACTGGGGCTGGGAACTCGCATTCCTGGTCTATTCGGTGGCGGGCGCGCTGTCGATCTCGCTCATCGGCCTCGACCAGGGCAGCCCGACCCTGCTCCTGACCCTGATGGTCGGGGCGATCTTCTGGAACTACCTTTCGGTGGTGTTCAGCTGGATCGCCGAGACCATCTCCGTGGAGCGCTGGGAAGGGACCCTCGAGTACACCTTCATGGCGCCCGTCCGGCGTTGGGCGCAGCTGCTTGGCTCGGTCGTGTACGCCATGGTCTATGGTCTGATCCATACAGCGGTCATCTTCGTGGCCCTCGTGCTGTTCTTCCCCCAGCTCGATCTGTCGGGCGCCAACGCCGGGACGGCCCTCGCGTTCATGCTGCTCGGATCGTTCAGCTTCGTCGGGATCGGCATGATCGCGGCGATCCTTCCGCTGCTCTACGTGGAGCGTGGCGCGCAGATGACCTTCGTGCTCCAGTCCTGCCTGCTGCTCGTCAGCGGCGTGTACTACTCGATCGACATCCTGCCGGGCTGGATGCAGGTGCTCTCCTACCTGTCACCGGCCACGTATGTCCTGCACGGTGTGCGGGCCGGTCTCGTGGATGGCACCCCGATCACCGAACTCGGTGGCGACGTCTGGCCGCTGCTGGTCGCCGGAGCCGTGCTCATCCCGTTCGGGTTGTGGGCGTTCGGTCGGGCCGAGCGGTATGCCAAGCGCACCGGCAAGTTGAAGCGGGTGGGCTGATGACGGACGACCTGGCACCGGCCGACATCCACGCGCTGGGCTGGGATCCCGCCTGGGCGAAGGCCTTCGAGCCGTTCGCGGTCGAGGGTCGCCGCCCGGCGCGGGTCATCGCCGTGCACAAGGAGACGGCCATCGTGCGCGAGGGTTCGGTCCTTGCCGACCGGTCCGCGATCGTGTCCGGCCGCTTCCGCTTCGACGTGGTGGTGTCCTCGGACTACCCGGCCGTCGGCGACTGGGTCGCCCTGGAACCCGACGAAAGCTCTGCAAATCCCGATGATCAGGCCGTCATAGCCGCCGTGCTCCCCCGCCGGTCCGCGTTCCGTCGCCGTTCCTCGGACGCGAGCCGGCGGACGGCGGGCAGCCTCGCCGACGACCAGGTCATCGCCGCCAACGTGGACGTCGCCTTCCTCGTGGCGGGCCTGGACGGCGACTTCAACCTGCGCCGCCTGGAACGCTACCTCGCGGTCGCCTGGGCCAGCGGGGTGATGCCGGTCGTCGTCCTCAACAAGGCCGATGTGGCCCAGGATCTGGAGGCGCGGCTGGGCGCGGTCGAGTCCGTCGCGCCGGGTGTTCCGGTGCTGGTCCTGTCCGCCCGGACCGGCGACCATCTCGCCGATCTCGCGGTCCACCTTGTGCCGAGGCATACGGCCGTATTCCTGGGCTCATCGGGTGTCGGCAAGTCCACGCTCGTCAACGCCCTCCTCGGCGAGCCGCGACAGGCCACCGCCGCCGTTCGCGGCTCCGATTCGCGCGGCCGCCACACGACCACGCACCGCGAACTCTTCGCCCTCGAGGGCGGCGCCCTGCTCATCGATACGCCGGGCATCCGCTCGCTCGAAGTGGCCGGCGCCGACGAGGGGCTCGAAGCCGCCTTCGACGACATCATCGAACTCGCCGCGGCGTGCCGCTTCTCCGA
>JANOTJ010000063.1:0-6933 GCA_031416295.1 Chloroflexota bacterium | reverse complement strand
CTCCGAGAGGACGCCGGCGCTGATGCCGGCGAGTCCCGCCAGGGCCAGGTTGCGGCGCTCGCGGGTCGCCGTCGCATCGGCGAGGACCGACCGGAAGTACGACTCGAGGGCCGCGTGGTCGAATCGGTCCGGGGCGACAAGCGCGGCAAGGACCGTGACCTCGAGGTCGCTGCTGGCATGCGGTACGACCGCGAGACCGCCATCCTCGGTCTGGTAGCGAGTCCCCACGAAGGGCACGGTGGGTGGGGCCTCGGCGCCGAACCTCTCGGTCAGGAGCGTCGCGGCGAGGTCCGCGGCCAGGGTCCGCTCCAGGCGCATGCTCGTGACCGATGCGAGATCGAGCAGGAGGGGCAGATACTGACCAGAACCGGCGTCGGTGACGACGATCTCGGTCAGTCCGTCCCCGCTGGAGCCGCTGCCGATGCCGACACCTGTCGCGCCTGCGACCTCTTCGTACGTCGTGCGGGTGTGGGTCAGGCGCGACGTCACGACCTCGAAGGTGCGGGTGATGCGGTCGGTCCGGACGGACGCTCCGCTCCCGGTCCGCGCCGTGACCGTGACGCTGTGGGTGCCCGGGGAGAGGGCGGGCAGCGACACGCCGACGGCCTCGAACGCCGTGGCATCGAGTCCGGTGAGACGAAGTCCGAGGCTCTCGCTCTCGACATCGAAGGCCACGTCGTCGCCAGCCTCGAGTGCCGACCCGTAGCCGCGCAGGAGGATGGTCGGGCGGTCTGCGACGAGGTACTCCGGCGCGGACGCGACCTCGACGAAGAAGGGCAGGCCGACCGGGATCAGCAGGGTGCCCTCGCCGGCGCCGAGGGCAGCGTCCACGGCCGCTGCGCTGATCCGCCACGCGGTCAGGTCGTCCGAGAGCCGGAACGTGACCGCGGCGCGGCCATCGGCGCCCGTCTCCACGGCCTTGAACAGGACGGCGTCGGCGAAGGCGTCCCGGCCGCCGCCGCCGCCGGTCGTGTCGCCACCATTCGGCCTGCCCACCGGCGACCGGTGCGAGGCATACGTCGCCCGGATGCCCCTGCCGACAAAGGCATACAGTTGCCCGAGCGGGTCGGCCTCGACCGCACCGTTGATCGCGAACAGCTTCTCGTCCACGACGCGCACGATCACGGTGGCCGCTACCGGCTCGCCCGCGGCGTCCCGCGTGGTCACGTCGAGTGTCACCTGACCACCGGGCGCATAGCGTTCGGCGTCCGTGGCGAGATCGACCGTGATGGCCCGGTCCGTTTGCCGGAAGGCAGCGGTGTACCCGCCTGCGACGAGATAGCGATCGCCCGTGAAGCGGACGGCGCCGATCTCCAGGTTGGGTGCCGCCCAGGTCGGGAACGCGAACTTGAAGCGGGACGATGCGCGGACGGTGACCTCGCGGAGGCCGCGTTGGGCGAGGTAGAAGAGGTGCCGATCCGAGTTGGCGCCGGCAGCGTCTGGACGCATGGTCAGGTCCACGTCGTCGCCGATGGCGAAGCGCTCATCCCCTGTCCCACGCGAGGTCAGTTCGAGCTGCGGTCCGTAGCGGGTCTCCTCCTCGAGGAATGCCTGGACCGCACCGGCCCCGACTATCGCCTGGGCCACGTGTCCGTCGGGATCGTCGGAGGTGAGGAAGACCTGGTAGTCATGGTCGATGGACGGTGCGGCGATCGAGCCCGAAAATCGGCCGGCGCTGTCCGTCGTCAGGTTGACCGAGCCCGCCCCGCGCTCCTCGTGGTCGTAGCCGTAGACCGGAACGACGCGCTTCTCGACGAAGTCGTACTCGGTGCCGGTCTGCCGTCGGGTCCTGATGATCTCGACGAACCGTGCCGTCAAGGTCGTGCCGGCGACGGCCGCTCCGCGCGGGTCCAGGTCCCAGACGGATGCCCCCCCGACGATCTCACGCTCGAGCCGCTCGACGTCGACGACGTTGACCGTGCCCGACACCCGCACACGCCCGTCCCGGACGACGCCATCGGCGGCGATCGTCCACATGCTCGGGAAGACCACGAACTGGCGGCTCGCTCCCGAGATCTCGCCCTCCTCGGCCCGAGCCGGGTTGACGACGACCGCCTGGTAGTCGGGGCGACCCCATCCCTCGTCCCCGTTATCGACGCTGGCGATATGGCGGACGATCGCCGTGCCTGTGCCATCGGTCGTCGACGTTGCGTCCAGGGACCCGCCGATCTGCAGATCCACGCCTGGGACCGGCGTCCCATCGAAGAATGTCGCGCGGGCCGTGATCCGGATGCGGTCGCCCGCGATGTAGACGTGACGGCCCGTGACGACGTCGAGCTGGTAGGCGGGCTTGAGGATCCGGTCGACCCGGATGCCTCGCTCGGCCACGACCTCGCCGGCGACCAGGAGCTCCAGGGCGTAGTCGCCCTCGGGTACGTCGTCGAGCGCGAGGGAGCCCGTGAACGCACCGGTGGTCCGGAGTGCGACAGATCGGGTGACGATCGCCGGCCGATCGCGTCCATCCTCACCGGAGGTCACGAGCCGGACCGTCACGCCCTCGGGCACGGCGCCCGAGTCGCGGTCGCGCAGGACTCCCCAGACGTTGACCGTGTCGGTCCGCCGGTAGAGCGTCCGGTCACTGTCGAAGATGCGCCAATATCGGGTGTGGCCGGCGTCGTAGCCGTACCAGCCATCGCCTCCGAAGTCCTTGCCGCCCGGATCGCGGGGCCCGGTCGCGGGCAGGAACGCGGACCGTCCACCGGACTGCACGATGACCACCGGCTCGCACGCTGTCGTACAGGACTCGACGGTCGACAGGGACGCTGGTGTCGTGGCCAGGAGCGTGCCGTCGTCGGCCGTCCGGCCGAGGTCCGTGCCGGCCGCGGAGACCGTCGCCCCTGCGAGGGCCCGTCCCGTGGCGAGGTCGTTTGCCCAGACGAGGGTCGTCGTGTCAGACACGACGAGGTACGCGGAGACATCCGTGACCTGCAGGATGGCCTGGGCGGCGTGGGTGGGGGAGGGGACCTCGATGAGATACCAGCCCGCGGCGAGCGCCTCGGGCAAGGCCGTCCAGAGCGTGCCCTCGTAGGACTCCAGTCGGGCATCGAGCCCGGCGACGCGTCGCAGGCCCTTGGTCGGGAGGCGTTCCGCCGAATTCCAGCGACTCCACAGGGGCAGGGACCGAAGCGCCTGGAAGGCCTCGATCGCGGCTGCCCGGTCGGGCAGCCGGTAGACCTCCATCCGCACGGATCTCGGTGTGGCCGGCCGCCCTTCCTGGTCGGAGTCGTCCACGAACGACCACAGCGCGATCGTCGGTCGCTCGGCCGTCGCCGATTCGAAGAGGTCGTTGGCGAAGCGGAACGTCGTGGTCGGCGTCGCCGGGTCACCGTTGCCCGCGGTCTCGAATCGGAACCGAACGTCCGCTTCAAGCGCCTCCCCGGTCGCGCCGACGGTCACGCCGCGGGTGACGGTGACGGTGTACACGGTCGCCGCCTTCAGCTTGTCGGGGATGAACACGAGGGTCCGATCGTGCGTCTCGAAGCGGCCCTTGACCGTCGGGCTGATCGACACGTGGGCGGCGGCATCCACGACGCCGTCCTGGTCGAAGGTGATCTCGATCCCGGTATCGCGCGGCACGTCGATCTCCGTGTCTGCGGGTACGGTCCCGACGACGCGCAGCGGCTGGCTGGCCTGGAAGGCCCAGGTGTCGAGGGTCTGACCGGCATCCCCGCTGAGCGTGAACCGATAGGTCGCCCCAGGCGTGAGTGGTTCGGTCGGGGTCAGGCGCACGGCCCCGTCGGGCTCCTCCGCGATGGCCAGCTGGACCTCGGGGCGAACGGAGATGCGGCGGGCGAGGTCTATCGCCGGCGTGCCGTCCACGCTCGCCAGGCGGAAGCTCGTGGCCACATCGACCTCGCCGCCGACAGCGTTCGCGGCGGCGAGCTCGGCGACCGGGTGCCAGGCCGTGACGGTCGGCGCGGGTCCGATGGTCGGGCTGCCGGTCGGCGTTGCGCTACCACCCGGTCGGGCGGACGCTGGGGCGCGAGAGGGCTCGATGCCGGCGATGCCGCGATCGGACAGGCTGGCGTTCCAGGCGAGCGTGCCGCCGATGATGGCGACGATGACGGCGGCCGCCGCGGCGAGGAAGGCCGGTTGGCGGAACCGTGTCGGCAGGCGCACGGTCCGAGGTGCGTGCGCGCTTTCCAGCGCGCTCGCCGGCAGCGCAGCTCCGGTCTCGGCGGGCGCTTCCGCGCCAAGGATCCGCTCGCGCAGTCCGTCCGGCACCGAGAGCGTCGCCAGACCGGCCAGGGCCGTTGCGTCGGCGCGCATCGCCGTGATCGAATCCTGGCAGGAGGCGCAGGTCTCGAGGTGTCCTGCGAGCTGTTCCGCCTCCGCCGGCGACAGTTCGACGTCCAGGGAGATGGCGCCGAGTTCGACGGCGCGGTCGTGGTCGATCATGCGGAGGTCTCCGTGGCGGCGAGACGCTGGCGCAACTGGATCCGGGCGCGGCACATCAAGGTCCGGGTAGCATTCCCGGTCCGACCGATCGCCGCGGCGATCTCCGTCCCGTCGAAGCCGTTGGCCGCCATCAGCAGGGCGGTCCGCGCGTCCGTGCCGAGCTCGGCCAGGATCGCTTCGAGATCGGTCTGACGCTCGTGCTCGAGGGCGATCGGTTCCGGACCCGGCCCTGCGTCATGCTCGACGAGCGCGCGCGACTGGCGCTGGGCGACGGTCGCGCGTCGAACGCGCGAGACCATGAGATTGGCGATGACCCGGTACAGCCAGGCCCGAACGTTTCGTGGCTCACGGCCGGCCTCGACTTCCACGATCAGGCGCACGAAGCCCTCATGGAGGAGGTCCTCGGCAGCTTCCCGATCGCGGGTCCCGCGAAGGGCGAAGCTGAACAGCTCGCCATGGTGCGCGTCGTAGACGGCCGCGATCCGGGGTGCCGTCCGTGGGACGACGACATCGCCTCGGGGCGCCGTCACGGTGCCGATCTCATCCATGGTCAGGACCATCGTGGTGTGCACATCGGCTGTGACGCCGACCTTGATCGATTGTTGCACGCGCCATCTGGCGTCCTCGGTCGGTCGGGCCGCATGGCCGCGAACACTCACAGCGACGCTTGGCCAGCGCGAATGTTGCGCGCGCTCGACGCGATGTCGTGCAGTTGTCAGGCGGTCAACGTGCTCGAATGGCCCTTGACGATTGCGAAGATATCTTCCTATAGTTCGTGTCATGCGACGCAAGGCAGGCATGCTCGTGCCCCTCGAAGTGGACATCCTGGAGGCATCCGTGACCCTTCGGGCGCGTGGGGTCGGGGAGGCGCACGGCTTCCTGTTGGCCCGGTCGATGGGCGATCGGACCGGCGCGAAACGGCTCACCGCGTACGGGACGCTGTACAAGGCCCTTGATCGACTGGAACGGGCCGGGTGCCTCGTCAGCCGTTGGGAGGATCCTGAGCACGCGGCCGAGGCGGCCCGGCCGAGGCGTCGGTTCTACCGGATGACGTCGGTCGGTGAGACCGCCCTGGCCGATGCGCGGGCCGCGGCCGCGACGGCCATCGGGCAGCCCAGCCCGACCGGAGCCAGGGCCGGGTAGGTGGTCGCCTCGCGCCGGTCCTGGCGACGGGGAGACGGCTCGGCCGCTGTGCGCGGCTGGGTGGCCATGTACACGCTGGGCCTGCCACGGGCGATGCGCGAGCGCCGGCGCGACGAGGTCACCGGGGACCTCGCCGACGAGAACCTCGATGCTGTCCGTCGCGGCGAGTTGGCCGGCCTGCGACGGCGTCGTCTGATCCGGTGGCTCCTGGGCGTCCCGGCCGACCTGTCGTGGCGGTTCCTCGACGCACCGCCGGCTGCCCAGGCGATCCGGGCGCGACTACCGGCGATCGACTGGGTGCCGCTGACACGCTGGTCGATGGCGCTCGTCGCACTCTCGGCCATCGGTTCGGCGGGGGCACTCGTGGTCATCGGGATCCCCTTGGCGACCGGGCAGATACGACCGGAGTGGTGGCCGGGCCTCGGACCGACGGGATTCCTGATCGGGTGCACGACCGTCCTCGTCGGCGTCATCGCGTGCGTTCCGTGGCCCCGTCGCGGGGCGATCATCGTGGTCGCCGGGGCCATCGCTGGCTTCGTGACCGCCCCGTGGCTGTGGGGTTGCTGGTTCGTCGCAGTCGCCGCAGCGGCCCTCCGCGCGTACCAGGCTGACTCGGGCTCGTCCTGGTCGGACCGATCAGGAGGTCCGCGATGAGCATCATGGAACGCATCGACGCGACCATCCGCCGAAGCCCCGTCTGGCGGTCCATCTTCCGTCAGCCCTACCCACGCGACGAGCGTTCGCGCGCGTACGCCGTGATGAACAACGTGTTCCTGCACATCCACCCGGTGCGCGTGCGCCAGCACGCGGTCCGCTTCGCCTACACGTTCTGCCTGGGCGGTCTGAGCTTCTTCCTGTTCCTGGTCCTGACCATCACCGGCGTGTACCTGATGTTCTTCTACGTGCCCAGCGCGACCCAGGCGTACACGGACATCCTCGATCTCCAGAGCGAGGTCGTGTTCGGCCTGCTGACCCGGAACATCCATCGCTGGGGCGCCCACCTGATGGTCTTCTTCGTGTTCCTGCACATGATGCGGGTCTTCTACCACGGGGCCTACAAGCCACCCCGCGAGTTCAACTGGGTGGTCGGCGTGGTCCTGCTCTTCCTGACCATCATGCTGAGCTTCACGGGTTACCTGCTGCCCTGGGACCAGATCGCCTTCTGGGCGGTCACCATCGGCGCGAACTTCGGGTCCTACTTCCCGATCGTGAACTTCCCGGTGAACCGCCTCCTGCTGGGCGGCGTGGAGGTCGGCCAGAACACCCTGCTGCGCTTCTACGTGCTGCACATCATGGCCCTGCCGCTCATCGCCGCGATCTTCCTGGCCGTCCACTTCTGGCGCATCCGCAAGGACGGCGGGATCTCGGGGCCGCTATGAGCGACCCGTCGCC
>JANOTJ010000062.1:0-3697 GCA_031416295.1 Chloroflexota bacterium | reverse complement strand
GCGAGATCACGGACCGCGATCCCGACCAGCACCAGGGGCGCACCATCGGCCGCGCGCAGGCGATCAGCGTGTTCGAGCAGGCTGTCGATGACGGCACGCCCCACGGTGCCCGCGCCGAGCATGGCCACGCGCAACGGCGGGCGGCTCAACGGTCGGACTCGTGACGGGCGGCACGCATCGGACCTGGAATGGTAGCGGACCGCCCCGTCTGGGTGATCGGCCGGTGAGGAGGGTCCGCTACACTCGGCGTTCGATGACGACCGAGATCGCGCCCGCCCCTTCGCCCATCGCCGAGTCCGCTCCACGGCCCCGGATCTTCTCCGGCATCCAGCCGTCGGGGGCACCCCACATCGGCAACGACCTGGGCGCCATCCGCAACTACGTGCGCCTCCAGTGGGAGTACGAGGCGATCTACTGCATCGTGGACTACCACGCCCTCACGAGCCTGCACGATCCCGAGCGGATGCGCAGCCAGACGCGCGAGATGGCGGCGGCCCTGCTGGCCCTTGGCCTGGACCCCGAACGGTGCACGCTGTTCGTGCAGAGCCACCGGCCGGAGCACACCGAGCTTGCCTGGCTGCTCGCGACGGTCACCCCGGTCAGCTGGCTCGAGCGCACCCCGACGTACAAGGAGAAGAAGGCGAATCAGCCCGACGATGTCAACCACGGGCTGCTCACCTACCCCGTCCTGCAGGCCGCCGACATCGTCATGTACAAGGCGTCGCTGGTGCCCGTCGGCAAGGATCAGGCCGCCCACCTGGAGTTGTCGCGCGAGATCGTCCGCGCGTTCAACGCCCGCTACGGCGAGACGTTCCCCGAGCCGCTGGCCGTCCATACCGACTCGCCGGTCGTGCTCGGCACCGACGGCGTCAGGAAGATGAGCAAGTCGATCGGGAACACGGTCGACATCTTCGCGCCAGCCGACGAGGTGCGCAAGCAGATCATGAGCATGGTCACCGACACGAAGCGTGTGCTGCGCACGGATCCGGGTCGCCCCGAGGTGTGCAACGTGTGCCAGCTCCACCGTAGCTTCGGTGACGACTACGAATCGATCTGGGACGGCGAGCGGACGGCCCGCACCGGCTGCGTTGATACCAAGCGCCTGCTCGTGGAGCGCATGCTCGCCCACTACGCGGGGCCGCGCGAGCGCTACGCGGAGCTGATGGCCGACCCCACGCGCATCGATCGCATCCTCGACGAAGGGGCGGAGCGGGTGCGGCCCATCGCGGCCGCGACGATGGCCGAGGTCCGCGAGAAGATGGGGCTGCGCTAAGCGCCGATGATGGACGCCGCCGGGCTCAGCGGGCGCGACCGCCGGCTGCTCAGCGCGATCCTTGTGCTCGGGACGATCGTCCTGTTCTTCATCGCGGCCAACCTCGCCGCGTCGGCCATCGGGTTCTTCGCCGACATCCTGCTCACGTTCTTCCTGGCCTGGCTGCTGGCCTTCATCGTCAGTCCCATCGTGAGCCGCATCGTGGGCCTCGCGCCGGGGCTGCCGCGGGTCCTCGCCACGGTCCTCGTGTATACCGCGATCGTGGCCGCGCTGGCGGGCATCGGCGTGGTCGTCGCCCAGGCGCTGGCGACCTCCATCACCCAGTTCGCGGCGTCCATCCCGCAGATCCAGGCGGACCTGCCGGTCCTGCTCGCGCCGCTCCAGTCGTGGCTCGATTCGCTGGGCCTCGGCCAGATCGACGTCGCGGCGCGGGTCGCCGCGACGCTGGAGAACTTCGACGCCGTGGCGGCGAGCCTGGTGATCCCGCTCCAGTCGATCGCCGCCGCGAGCGTGGGCGTCGTGGGCACGATGCTCATCGTGTTCTTCCTGTCGATCTACATGGTCATCGATCGCGACCAGATCATGGCCTTCCTGTTCCGGGTGGTCCCGCCGTCCTACGCCGAGGAGGCGCGCCTCCTTCAGACCTCGGTGGCCCGCTCGTTCGGCGGCTTCCTGCGCGGCCAGGCCCTGATGGGCGCCGTGTACTTCGTGGTCGCGATGGTGACGAGCCTGCTCTTCGGCCTGCCGCTGGTGCCCCTGACCTCGGTCGCGTCGGGCGTGCTCCAGGCGATCCCCTTCTTCGGGCCGTTCATCTCGTGGGCCCCGCCGGTGCTGGTCGCCCTGGTCTTCGTGCCCGATGCGCTCCTGCCCGTCGCGCTCATCATGTTCGTCGGCTGGATGGTCGTGATGAACGTGCTCCAGCCCCGGATCATGATGGACGCGGTGGGCATCCATCCCATCGTCGTCCTTGGCTCGGTGCTCATCGGATCGCGCATCGCGGGCATCCCGGGGGCCATCTTCGGTATCCCCGTGGCGGCCGTGGCCTCGGCCTTCTTCTTCCACTTCCTGCAACGCTCATCGGGCGATCGGACCGTGGCAGGGCGGGCGGCCCGGCGCGTGTCGGAGCGCGAGGGCCGAGCCGTCCGGATTCCGTGAGAACCCGAGCCTGGCCAGGCAGCGGACGTGGACGAGCCATGAGCGACGACGAGCGCCCTCCGCCGCGCGACGAGCGCCCTCCGCCGCGCGACGAGCGCACGCCGCCACGCGACCGCGCCGAGGTCCCGGACATGACCCGCGAGCGCGCCCGGTCGGAGCGCCGGGACGTGGACAAGGAGCGCGGCGAGCCGCTGGCCGGCGGCCTTGCCCGTGGCGGACCGCGAGCGCTGCGCACCGCGACGGGTCCAAGGCCCGAGTGGACGACCCGCCCGCGCATCCTCGTGACCAACGACGACGGCGTGGAATCGCGCGGGCTGCTCGCCCTGAAACAGGCCCTCGAGCCGATCGGCGATGTGACCGTCGTCGCGCCCGATACGAACCAGAGCGCGGTCGGCCACCAGAAGACGCTGATGCGCCCGCTGCGCGTTCGCGAGCGGATCCTCGCCGACGGCTCGTCGGCGTATTCCGTGGACGGCTCCCCGACGGACGCGGTGAGCCTCGCCTTCCTGGGCTACTTCGATCACGGCTTCGACCTTGTCGCCGCGGGCATCAACTACGGCGCCAACCTCGGCGACGACATCACCTACTCGGGCACGGTCAGCGCGGCCATGGAGGCGGTCATCAACAACTGCCCGGCCTTCGCCATCTCGCAGGAGTACTACGAGCATCCCGACTTCACCCTGGCCGGCTATGCCGCGGCGATCGTCGCCCGGAACATCCTGACCGAGGGCCTGGCACGGGGCGAATTGATCAACGTCAACGTGCCCGCCGCCACGCTCGAGGAATGCGCGGGCATCGAGGTCACCAGGCTCGGCCGGCGGATCTACTCCGATGAGCTCCTGGAGCGCCTGGATCCGCGGGGCATCCCCTATTTCTGGATCGGCGGCCCGCCCCCGTCCGGCCTGGCCGTCCCCGGCACGGACTACCACGCGGTGGTCAACCGGCGCATCGCCGTGACGCCGATCCACCTCGACCTCACCGGACGGCGACTGTTGCGCCGGCTCAAGGACTGGTCGTGGGACCTGCCCGACACGCCGGATGGTCCAGGTTCACTGTCGATCCCGGCCGCCGATGCCCCGACCGGAGCAATCGACCCGCTCCCGGCCGAAGGCTGAGCGATCGGCGGCCGGCCTCGGTCGCGCCGGTGCCGCTCGGAGGCACATCATGGCCCTCGTTCGGACCAACATCACCCTGCCAGAAGAGACGCTCGCGCTGGTGGACGCCGTCGCGGGCCCGCGCGGCCGGAGTCGATACATCGCGGACGTCGTC
>JANOTJ010000061.1:0-11702 GCA_031416295.1 Chloroflexota bacterium | reverse complement strand
CGCCGACGTCGACGGCGAGCGCGTCCGCTTTCCGCGCGGGATGTGCCGGTCCATCGTCCAGGCGAGTGCCCCGCGGCAATTCACCCAGTACGCCCGCAACGAGGCGAACAATGTGGAGATCGGCGGGCCGTACACCGTCTTCGCGCCGAACTACGGTTCGCCCTTCGTGCGCGACCTGGACAACGGCCGGCGCTACGGCACCATCGAGGACTTCCGGAACTTCGTGAAGCTCGCCTACGCCTCGCCGCATCTCCACCACAGTGGCGGCACCGTGTGCGAGCCCGTGGACGTGCCGGTCAACAAGCGCCACCTGGACATGGTCCATGCGCACATGAAGTACAGCGACAAGCCGTTCATGGGCTCCGTCACGGCGCCGGAACGGGCGCGCGACACGGTCGAGATGACCCGGATCCTGTTCGGCGCGGAGTACCTCGAGGACCACGCCGTCACCCTGTCGCTGATCAACGCGAACTCGCCGCTCGTCTGGGACTCGGTGATGCTCGGGGCGGCCCGGGCGTATGCCGAGGCGAACCAGGCGACGCTGCTCACGCCGTTCATCCTGGCCGGCGCCATGGCCCCGGTCACCGCGGCCGGAGTGGCTGCCCAGACCCTGGCCGAGGCGTTGGCCGGCATGACCTTCGTGCAGCTCACGAGGCCCGGCGCGCCGGTCGTCCTCGGAAGCTTCGCGTCGTCGATGTCCATGCAGTCGGGCGCGCCCACGTTCGGGACGCCGGAGCCCGCGCTCGTGCTGTACACGATGGCCTCGCTGGCGCGTCGGCTCGGGGTGCCGTTCCGCTCCGGCGGCTCGTTGTGCGCCTCCAAGGTCGCCGACGCCCAGGCCGCCTACGAGAGCGCCGCGACGCTCCAGCCGACCGTCCTCGCCGGGGTCAACTTCGTGCTCCACGCCGCGGGTTGGCTGGAGGGCGGCCTCGCCATCGGCTACGAGAAGTTCATCCTGGACGCGGACCAGTGCGGGATGATGGCGGTCTTCGTGAAGGGCGTGGACATGAGCGAGAACGGGCAGGCGCTGGACGCGATCCGGTCCAATGGCCCGGGCCAGCATTTCCTGGGCACCGCGCACACCCTGGCCAACTTCGAGACCGCGTTCTACCGGTCCGAGGTCGCCGACAACAATTCCTTCGAGCAGTGGGAGGAGGACGGCTCGCTGGACGCGGCGCAGCGGGCCAACGCGATCTGGAAGCGGATGCTGCGCGAGTACGAAGCACCGCCGCTCGATCCCGCGATCGACGAAGCGCTGCTCGACTTCATCGCCCGACGCAAGGCGTCGATGCCTGACTCGGAGGTCTGACGGTCGTGCTCTTCCGTCGTCGATCCCGGCTCGATTCGACCCGCTCCGCCGCGCTGGCCCAGGTCCTGCGTGCGCCGACGTTCGAGTTGGTGCCGCTGAAGAACGTACTGGATGAGGCGGCGTTCCTGCCCGCCGGCGCGACCGTGTCGGTGACGGCCTCGCCGGCCAAGGGCATCGAGGCGACGGTCTCGCTGTGCGAGCAGCTCCAGGCCCTTGGCTTTCGTCCAGTCCCGCACCTATCGGCCCGGATGATCCGGGATCGCGCCCACTTGGTGGAGCTCATCGCGTGGCTGGAGGGTGCCGGCGTGGACCGGGCCTTCATCGTGGGCGGCGATGCCAAGGAGCCGGGTGCCTATTCGGACGGGCTCGCACTCCTCCGGGCGATGGCCGAGATCGGTCATCCACTGTCCGAGATCGGGATCCCGTGCTATCCGCAGGGACATGCGTTCATCGCCGATGCGCCGCTGTTGGAGGCGCTCCGCGCCAAGGCGGCGTTCGCCAGCTACATGACGACGCAGCTGTGTTTCGATCCCGCCGCGATCCGTTCGTGGTTGGCCGAGCGACGGGCGGAGGGGATCGACCTGCCCGTCCACATCGGGTTGCCGGGTGTCGCAGAGCCGCAGCGGCTGTTGGCGATCAGCGCGCGCATCGGTGTCGCAGACACGCATCGGTTCCTTGTCAAGAACACGCAGTTCATCGCACGGCTCATCCGCTCCGGTGGGTTCTACCGGCCGGATGGTCTGCTGGAGGGGCTGGCGCCGGTCATCGCAGATCCGGCGAGCGGCATCGTCGACCTGCACCTGTACACCTTCAACGCCGTCAACGTGACCGAGCGCTGGCGACGCGCGTTCCTGGACAAACTCGAAGCGCGCGCCGACCTGATCGAGGCGCCGGGCGCCGACTGACACAGGTGCAGCCAACGAGCGACGACCTATGCAGTTGGCCGGACGACTGGTGGACGGCGCCCGTCTCGCTGACGCCGACCTGATCAACCGAGCTCGATGCCGTGGCCGTACGCCGTGACAGCATCCGAGCCATCAGCGCGCGGCGACCGTCGAGGCGTGAGCCCGATCCGGCTCGAGCGTCCGCGAGCGGTGAAGCGGGAGATGATCGGCCGAGAGTAGCCTGCGGGGCGTCGCGACAGGAGCTTCCATCGTCGCCAACATCTGGCGGCGTTATCCACAAAGTTCCTGCAGTTGCGCACAGTCCATCCACCGCCGGTCCCCGCCGTGAGTGGAGATTGCAGCTACCATGGTGCGCATGGCTATCGGTCAGGAGATCCTCGGGCTGCCGATCGCGCCGCTTCGAGTCACCTCCCCTAACCCATAT
The DNA here is from genome assembly GCA_031416295.1 of Chloroflexota bacterium. Lineage (GTDB taxonomy): Bacteria > Chloroflexota > Limnocylindria > Limnocylindrales > CSP1-4 > SPCO01. Next base: position 9,064 of record JANOTJ010000061.1, on the reverse strand, counting down.
CCGTCGTGGGTCCGAGAAGAGGCCACATTCACGACCGATCGAGGAGCGCTCCTGATCGCCGACTGCCTGACGACGCTTCGTCGCATTCCCGATGAAACATTCGATCTCGTCGTGACATCTCCTCCGTACGACGGCCAGCCGAAGTACGGGAACGGGGAGCGCTACGAACGGGAGTGGTATGCCGACTTCTTCCGGCAGGTGTCGGCCGAGATCCTTCGCACGCTCAAGCCACACGGCAGTCTTGTTCTCAACTATCGATCGAAGCGCCACGGCGATGAGCGGGGCACGCTCCAATACGAACTGGTGTTCTGGTTGCGGGAGCAGGGCTTCCTCTTTGCCGAGGACTTCGTTTGGGGTAAGCCATCGCCGCCTCCGGGCAAGTTCAACCGGTATCTCAAGGACGCGGTGGAGTACTGCTTTCAGTTCGCCAAGTCGCCTGGCTGGCAGTTCTTTCCTGAGCACAACCTCACGCCGGCGCGCTGGGATGCCAGAGATCGGGAGCGGCGGAAGAAGTTGGCCCAGAACTACATCCGGGTGAACGAGCCATCCGGACAGGGACGGAAGCGAGTGCAGGCGGGTCCGGACATGGTGCGGCCGTCGACGTTGCTGCATTTCGAGCCCGAGTTCAGCCCTAACCCGACGCACCATCCCGCCCGATTCCCGCTTGCCCTGCCGACGTTCTTTGTCAACCTTCTGACCATGCCCGGCCAGCTTGTCTTCGACCCTTTCGGAGGCACTGGAACCACGGGCGTCGCGGCCGAGAATCTGGACCGCCAGTGGTTGATCACCGAGCTGGACGCTTCGTACGCTGAGGTTCTACCCGAGCGTATCCAGAACGGGCGCTGATGGCACCGATGCCACCGTGGTCGATCGTCGGCGAAGCTGTCGCGGCCACGTCCTGGAATGCTCGTGTCGCTGTGATCCGCCAGGTTCCGGCCCGACACGGAACAAACGAGCAGCCTGGTGTGTACGCATCGATCGCGAAGAGTCTGTACGTGCCTGCGATCTCGGCGGATGTCGGGTATATCCCGTGGCGGACGGAGTACGAGCTTCCTCGGATTGAGACAGCGTACGCACTCGCCGACGCGGAAACGCGCGGATTCACGGCGGTGACCGCCGTCGATCTGCAGCGCGTGATCGCGGAGTACCCGACGACCCTGATCGTCTTTCGCCTCCTGGCCGGACTCACGACTTCGGAATTCGCTGAGGCGACCGGCGTGGCCGCCTCGTCCTCTGGCGTGTCGCCGGTCGGCGCTTCGACCATCAAGTCTGTCGAGTCTGGTCGCACCCCCACGGCGTCGGTCGCCCGTGCGCTCGCCGCCACGATCGAGATGACGGTCGCTGGAACCCTGTTCCCGCCAAGGCCCGGTGGCATCTTTCGGCCCAAGGTCGCGAAGCCCGACACTGAGCGAGGGTGGCCATCGGTGCACGAGTACGCGGCGAATCGAGTCCCATTGCCAGTGCTTCTCCATCAGCGGATGTACGGTGGCGCGTTTCGGCAACTCCTGGACGCAACCGGGACTCTGCGCGGAGATGAGCTCGAGGATCCGGTCGAGGCGCTCCTCACCGATGCGGGCGTGCCGTTCATCCGTACCGGCGCGCACGATCAGGCGGAGATCGAGCGTCGATTCGGGATCACCGTCCGACCAGCTCCGGACTTTGTGATGTTCGACGCCGGTGAGACGCCGCGGGCCATGCTCGAATGCAAGCACACAAGCGACGGGGGCACGTCGCGAGACAAGGCCGCGCGATTCGGTCGGCTTCGCGCCGAGGGCCAGCGGCTCGGGGGCGTGCCTGTGTTCGCGGTCCTGAGCGGGATCGGATGGCGACGAACCCGCGATGCTCTCGGCCCAGTGGTCGAGCATACCGACGGGCGCGTCTACTCGCTGGCCAACTTGCCTGACATCCTCGAAACCGATCCAATGCCGTCACTCATCGGGTTGCGCTGAAGGCGCTGCCTTCTCCCCTAGCCCCCCTAGCCCAGACCAGTCAGGTGATCCGCATCGTGGTCGACATCGCATGGTGCCTCGCCTATTCGTCGTCGGCGAGGTTGGGCGCCAGCCAGCGCTCCGCCTCGGCGAGCGGGACGCCCTTCCGGGCGGCATAGTCGGCCAGCTGGTCGCGACCGATCCGGCCCACCCCGAAGTAGTGGCTGGCCGGATTCCACAGGTAGTACCCGCTGACGGCAGCCCCCGGCCACATCGCGAACGATTCGGTCAGCTTGATACCGGCCCGCGACTCCGCCTCGAGCAGGTTGAAGAGGGTGCCCTTCTCCGTGTGGTCCGGGCAGGCCGGATAGCCGGGGGCCGGCCGGATGCCCTGGTAGCGCTCGGCGATGAGATCCGGGTTCGACAGCGCCTCGTCCGGGGCATAGCCCCACAGCTCGCGGCGGACGCGCTCATGGAGTCGCTCGGCGAAGGCTTCGGCGAGGCGGTCGGCGAGGGCCTTTGCCAGAATCGCCGAGTAATCGTCGTTGGCCAGTTCGAACTCCGCGACGATCTCGTCCAGGCCGTGCCCGGTCGTGACCGCGAACGCACCCATGAAGTCGGCCAGCCCCGTGTCGATCGGAGCGACGAAGTCGGCCAGGGCTACGTTCGGCCGGCCATCGGTCTTGGCCATCTGCTGGCGGAGGGTTCGGAACGTCGCCAGCGCGTCGCGCCGGTCCTCGTCCCGCCAGACGACGATATCGTCGTCCTGCACGGTATTGGCTGGCCAGAAGCCGACCACGGCATTCGCCCGCAACCGCCCGTCGCGGACGAGCCGTCCCAGCAAGGCGAGAGCGTCGCGATGGAGGTCCCGAGCCGCGGCGCCGAGCCGCGGATCGTCCAGGATCGCCGGGTAGGCGCCGCGCATCTCCCAGGTCGCGAAGAACGGTGTCCAGTCGATGACGTCGACCAGCTCGGCGAGGGGATAGTCGCTGAACGTCCGCGGCCCGAGGAACGTCGGGCGGGGCGGACTGACCTGCGACCAGTCGATCGGGACATGGTTGGCGCGGGCCTCGGCCACGGTCAGGCGCCGTTCTCTGGCCCGCAGGCCGGCTCGCTCACGTCGAATCGTCTCGTACTCGTCGCGGATCCCGGCGACGAACGCGTCACGTCGATCGGCCTGGACGAGCGCGCCGGCCACGCCCACCGCCCGCGACGCGTCGAGGACGTGGACGACAGGACCCGAGTACGCCGGCGCGATCTTGACCGCGGTGTGCGTCCGCGACGTCGTCGCCCCACCGATGAGCAGCGGGATGGTGAACCCCTGGCGCTCCATCTCCGCGGCGACGTGGGTCATCTCATCGAGCGACGGCGTGATCAGGCCGGACAATCCGATCAGGTCCGCGTCGATCTCGATCGCCTTCTCCAGGATGCGCGCGGCCGGGACCATCACGCCCAGGTCGACGACCTCGTAGTCGTTGCAGCCGAGGACGACCCCGACGATGTTCTTGCCGATGTCATGAACGTCGCCCTTGACGGTCGCGGTGACGATCGTCCCTGAGCGGCGGCGCGTCCCGGCCCGCTCAGCCTCGAGATAGGGGATGAGTACGGCGACAGCCTTCTTCATGACCCGGGCACTCTTGACCACCTGGGGCAGAAACATCCGGCCGGACCCGAACAGGTCGCCGACGACATTCATCCCGGCCATCAGCGGACCCTCGATGACGTCGAGCGGGCGAGCGGCCCCGAGACGCGCCTCCTCCGTGTCCTCGGCGATGAACGCATCGATGCCGGCGACGAGGGCATGGGTCAGGCGTTCCTCGACCGGGCGCTCGCGCCAGGCGAGGTCTTCGGCCGCCCGCTCCATCCCGCTCTCGCCGGCGTACCGACCGGCCAGGTCGAGCAAACGCTCGGTCGCATCGGGACGGCGGTTGAGCACGACATCCTCGACGTGCTCGCGCAGCTCCGGCTCGATCTCGTCGTAGATCGGCAGGACGCCGGCATTGACGATGGCCATATCCAGGCCCGCCCCGATGGCGTGGTACAGGAAGACCGAGTGGATCGCCTCGCGGACACGGTCGTTGCCGCGGAAGGCGAACGACACGTTGGATACCCCGCCGGAGGTCCGACATCCGGGGAACTCCCGCTTCAGCCGCCGGACCGCCGCAATGAACGATACGGCGTAGTCGTTGTGCTCCTCCATGCCGGTCGCGATGGCGAAGATGTTCGCATCGAGGATGATGTCCTCCGCCTTGAACCCGACGACGTCGGTCAGCAGGTCGTAGGCCCGCCGCAGTACCGCGACGCGCCGCTCCGCCGATTCAGCCTGACCCTGCTCGTCGAAGGCCATGACGACCACGGCCGCACCGTAGCGGTGGCAGAGATGGGCCTGGCGGAGGAACTCGGCGACCCCTTCCTTGAGCGATATGGAGTTGACGACGCCCTTGCCCTGGAGCTGTTGAAGCCCGGCCTCGATGACCGACCACTTCGAGCTGTCGACCATGACCGGGACCGTGGCGATGTCCGGCTCGGCAGCGATCCGGCGCAGGAATCGGGTCATCGCGGCGACCCCGTCGAGCATCGCTTCGTCCATGTTCACGTCAATCAGTTGAGCGCCGTTGGTGACCTGTTCCCTTGCGATGTCGACCGCCTCGTCCTCGGCTCCGGCGGCGATGAGCCGGGCGAACTTGCGCGAGCCGGTCACGTTCGTCCGCTCGCCGACATTGACGAAGATGTTGCCCGGCGGCGGGATGATCAGCGGTTCCAGGCCGGACAGGCGGGTCACGCCGGACGGCTCCGGGATCGGGCGCGGCGGCAGACCGGCGACCGCCGCAGCGATGGCGGCCACGTGGGCCGGCGTCGATCCGCAGCAGCTGCCGGCGACGTTCAGCAGGCCATGATCGGCCCATTCACGGATCGCCTCGGCCATCTGCTCCGGCGTCTCGTCGTAGCCACCGAGCTCGTTGGGCAGACCGGCGTTGGGGTAGGCCGAGACCGGCCGGTCGGCGACCCTCGACAGGACGTCGAGATGCTCCCGCAGCTGCTTCGGTCCAAGGGCGCAATTGAGCCCGACGATGAGCGGGTCGGCATGGCGGACGCTGTGCCAGAAGGCCTCGACCGTCTGGCCCGATAGCGTCCGGCCCGACGCGTCGACGATGGTTCCCGAGATGATCAGCGGCAGCCGCTCGCCGATCTCGTCGAAGAGCGACTGGACCGCGAAGATCGCGGCCTTGGCGTTGAGCGTGTCGAAGATCGTCTCGATGAGCAGGATGTCCGCCCCGCCCTCGATCAACCCGGCGGCCGATTCCCGGTAGGCGACCGCGAGCTCCTCCCAGCTGACGCTTCGGGCGGCCGGATCGCCGACGTCGGAGCTCATCGAGGCCGTCCGGTTCGTGGGGCCCAGCGAACCTGCCACGAACCGGGGGCGGTCGGGCTGGGCCTGTTCGGCCGCGTCGGCGGCGTCGCGGGCGAGTCGGGCGGCCGCGACGTTCAGCTCCCGGACGGTCGCCGGATCAACGCCGTAGTCGGCCTGCGCGATCCGGGTCGCGGTGAACGAGTTCGTACTGACGACGTCCGCGCCAGCATCGAGATAGCCGGCGTGGATGGCGCGAACGGCCGCCGGCTGGGTCAGGCACAGCATGTCGCTGTTGCCGCGCAGGTCGCGCGGGTGGTCGCGGAAGCGATCACCACGGAAGTCCGCCTCGGTGAATTCGTGAGCCTGGAGCATGGTGCCCATCGCCCCGTCGAGGACGAGGATCCGATCGCGCAGGATGCCGTGGAGGGCGGAGAGGCGCGAGGCGCGATCGAAGGGGGCGCGCTGGCCAGCGTTCGCGGGCACGTATTCCAAAGCAGCGGCGGTCACGGCAGCGCTCGCACGGCGGCAGCGCTCGCCGACCCCGCCGCGGCCGGCTCCGCCGGATGACGTATCCGGATCCGACGGACGAGCTCGGCGCACTGCTCGTAACGCCCGAAGCTCGGCATGATGTACGTCCCGGCGACCTCGCCCTCCATGGCGGTCAGGAGGCGATCGGCCATCTCGATGCCGACCTCTGAGCCGCGCTCGCCGGCCGCTCGCATCGCCGCGCGGGTCCCGTCGGGGATCGTGATCCCGGGCACCTCGTTATGGAGGAACTCGGCGTGACGGGTCGATACCAGCGGCAGCACGCCGAGGAGCATCGGGACGGGCAGGCCGCGTGGCCCGAACCGCCGACGGGCCTCGGCCAGCATCGCCTCGACCTGCTCGACGGAATAGAGTGGCTGGGTCATCACGAGGTGCGCCCCGGCCTGGAGCTTGCGCTCGAGCCGGTCCCACTCGGTCGCAGCGTCGGCCGCCGTCGAATCGAGGGCGCAGGCGATCGTGAATCCGGCCTGCTGCCCGATCGATGAGCCGGACGGATCCTCGGCCCGGTTGAGCCGCGTGAGGATCTCGATCAGGCCGATCGAATCGACATCCCAGACACCGGTCCCGGTCGGGTAATCGCCGATTCGCGGCGGATCGCCGGTCAGGGCGATGATGTTGCGCACGCCCAGGGCGTGGGCGCCCAGCAGCTCCGACTCGAGGGCCATCAGGTTCCGGTCCCGGGTGGTGCAGTGAACGAGGCACTCGAGGTCCAGGTCGTGCTGGATCCCGAACGCGACCGACAGGGCGCTCATCCGGACACGGGCCATCGCCGAGTCCGACACATTGACGAGGTCGACGCCGGCATCGCGGAGCAGTCGGGCGGCGTCGATCGTCCGCTCGATCCGAATGCTCCGCGGCGGGTCGATCTCCACCGACACGGCGAAGCGGCCCGCGGCGAGGAGTTCCGCCAGCCGGGTCGGCGGCGGGGACACGCCGGCGGCCACCGGGATCCCCGCCCGTTCGACGACCGACGCCCGTGACCGACCGATGGGGATGTCCGCGGTGCGGTCGGCGGTGGGCGTGGCGGCGGGGGGTGCCGCAACATGGCCGGGCTCCGCGTCAGCCGGACCGGGCGCATCAAGCGCGGCCCGCATCGCGGCGATGTGATCGGGCGCCGTGCCGCAGCAACCGCCTATGATTCGGGCACCGGCCGCCAACAGGCGCGGCGTGACCGTCCCGAAGTACTCGGCACTGGCAGCGTAGATGAAACGCCCCTCGAGCCGCTGCGACAGGCCAGCGTTGGGCATGATCGAGCGCTCCGGCTCGCCGTCCGCCCGAGGACCCATCGCCTCGAGGGCATCGAGGCAGGCCGCCGGTCCCGCGCCGCAGTTGACCCCGACCGCATCCGCGCCGGCTGTGGCCAGCGCTGCCGCAGCCGTCCCCGGGCTGCTGCCGTCCGCCAGGACCAGCTCCTCACCGAACGTCAGCGAGGCGATGACCGGCACATCCGACGCCCGGCGGGCCTCGTCGACGGCCAGCATGAGCTGCGCGAGATCCGAGAATGTCTCGAGCATGAGGACGTCGGCGCCGCCCTCGAGCAGGCCTTCGATCTGCTCCCGGAACGTGGCGCGCGCGGACGACTCCGAGACGGTCGATACGCCGGGCATCGGCGGACCGAGCGGCCCCACGGACCCGCCGACCAGGGCATCGCGCCCGCTCACCTCGCGGGCCTCGCGAGCGAGCTGGGCCGCGCGCCGGTTGAGCTGTCCGACCCGGCCCTCCAGGCCCCAGGCCGCGAGTCGCTGACGATTGGCCCCGAACGACAGGGTCTCGATCAGGTCGGCGCCCGCCTCGAGATACTCCCGGTGAGCGGCCCCGACCATGGCCGGATGGCTCATCACGAGTTCCTCCAGGCAGGCGCGCTGGGGCACACCGCGGCTGAACAGGAGGGTGCCGAGCCCGCCGTCGACGAGGATCGGATGGCTGGCGAGCCGACTCCGAAAGCGCTGCCGCGGCAGGGCGACGGACGATGGCTCAGCCGTCAATCCCGGGACCTCGCGGCCCGGGCAGTCACGGCAGGCTCGGATGGCGACATGGTCTTCGGCGTTCTCGGATACCCGGTCGGCATGGTTTCGGCTCCTGACCCTGCGCCACGAGGCGCGATGCGGGCGTGGGCGTCGGGCGACTGGACCGGATAGGAGAAGACCCTTCCTGCTCGGAAGGGCTCGAGGGGAGTTCCCTTATCGTGCAGGAGGACCTGCCCGGAATTGGCACCTTGCCGGCTCGACGCCAGTAGGTTGTCGTGGCTTCAACGGGCCGGTCCCTCCGCCACTCTTGATAAGCACTCTTCAGTTGTGGGCACGATAGTGCCCCACACGGCCGGGATGGGCAAGCGACCATGCGACGGCTGGCATCACCCGCCGGTTCGACCGAACAATGGGGACGGCGCGATCTGGCAGCCAAGGACGGCGCGATCCCGCACCTGTCGGCGCGGATGATCCCGGACCGGTCGAAGCTCGAGGAGTTGTTGGGACGGGCGCGTGAGGCCGGCCTGACGCACGCGTTCGTGGTCGGTGGCGATGCCGACGAGCCGGGGGACTACCTCGATGGGCTGTCATTGCTCACCGCGATGCGCGAGATCGGTCATCCATTCGAGGTTCTGGGCTGCCCCGGTTATCCCAACGGTCATGCCGACATCGCGGATGCAGCACTCGAGCAAGCGTTGCACGACAAGGCACCGTTCGTGGCCAACGTGACCTCGCATATGGACTTCGACACGAAGGTCATCAGCGCCTGGGTCCGGCGGCTTCGATCCGAGGGTTTCGAGCCGGAGATCGTCATCGGGGTGCCGGGCGTCGCCGACCCTCAGAAGCTGATCAACGTGGCGGCACGGATCGGGGTCAAGGACGCCAAGCGGTTCTCCGTCAAGAACCTTCGCTTCGTCACGGGAATGGCCAAGTCCGGTGGCTTCTACAAGCCGACCGGGTTCGTCCTGGACATCGCGACGCCGCTCGCCGATCCAGAGGCGCGGGTGACCGGCTTCCACCTGTACACGTTCAACGCAGTCGAGGCCACGGAGTCGTGGCGCCAGTCGATGCTCGAGGGATGAGCGGCGACGCGTCGCGCTAGGCGGTGCTCGCCGAACTCGCGGCATTCCCGGGGCGGCTACGGGTCGCGGTGGTCGCGGCAGCTCCCCGTTCCGTGTCGGCCGACGAATGTGGTTCGGAGCAGGTCGTGCGCCACCTCATCGCCTGCGAGATCGAGGTCCACCAGGCCCGTCTGGCTGATCGAGCCGCTC
>JANOTJ010000060.1:0-1505 GCA_031416295.1 Chloroflexota bacterium | reverse complement strand
CGGACGCACCCTCGCTCCGAAGGAGCGAAGCCGCGTCGCCGCAGCATCGCCACGACCAACACTATCCGGTCATCCGCCCACTGGGACCCCCCCAATTCGGGGAGTGGCGGCCCGGAGCGTGCCGGGCCGTTTGGCAGGGTCAGCCGGGGCCGACGATAGCCTCCGACGCCGGCGATCGCAGCGATCCACGTGACGGCAGCGGGGACGGGTGGTTCTAATCCTCACCGCCCCCGGCCGCCTTCAAGTCCTCCTCAGCGTCCAGGGCGTCGGCGGGCCGCTCCTCGTACGGACTCGATGGCGAGCGCGATGACGACGGAGCCGATCCCCGCCAGAGCGAGGAGAAGGAGCCCGAGGCCAGGCATACCGCCCGGCACGTCCGTCGGCAGCGTGTCCGTCGCCGGCGGCGTCGGATTTGCGCTGGCGCCTCCGGGATCCCCGCTGGGGGTAGGCGTTGCGCTCGGCGGCGTGGGAGTCGGTACGGGCGTCGGCGTGGGCGCCGGGGTCGGGGTCGGTACGGGCGTCGGCGTGGGCACCGGGGTCGGGGTCGGTACGGGCGTCGGCGTGGGCACCGGGGTCGGGGTCGGTGCAGGCGTCGGCGTGGGCGCGGGCGCGGCCACGACGGTGAACTGACCGACCTGCACGGTGGTGCTCTGGGGCGTCGTGTTCGCTTCGGTCGCAGTCGCGTGCAACTCGCAGAAGTAGCGATAGTTGCCGACGACGGTGAACGTCACGCTGTAGGTCGTCCAGGACGAGCTCGGGGCATTCGAAAAGGCTGTCGCGCCGACGGGGATGCTGGACGACGCCACGTTGTGAAATCCCGCGCTCCGCGTCCAGACGATCGTGTCGCCGGCGGTGATGTTGCCCAGGTTCTGCGGGTTGAAGAAGTTATTGCCGACATCGACGTTGAAGGTCGCCGCCGCGACGGGCTGCGGAAACGGCAGCCCAGCCACGACCAATACCGCGGCCATGGCCATCCCGGCGACCGCGAACCGCGAGCCTGAGGTTGTTCTCATGTTGTTCTCCCTATCCTCCGATTTCCGGATCCGCCCGCGAACGTCGCCGGCGCGGCCCTACCTGCAGAGAACGCTGCGGCAACACCGCGATCAACACTATCCGGTCATCCGCCCACTGGGACCCCCCCAATTCGGGGAGTGGCGGCCCGGACGTGCCGGGCCGTTTGGCAGGGTCAGACGGGGCCGACGATCACCTCCGACGCCGGCGATCGCAGCGACCCACGTGACGGCAGCGGGGACGGGTGGTTCTAATCCTCAGCGCCCCCGGCCGCCTTCAAGTCGTCCTCAGCGTCCAGGGCGTCGGCGCATCGCTCCTCGTACGGACTCGATGGCGAGCGCGATGACGACGGTGGTCACGGTGATGGTGCCGCTCTGGCCCACGCCTCCCGCCGCGCCGTGAAACTGGCAGTAGAAGGGAAACTTGCCGGTCTTCTTGAGCGTGACCGACTTGGATTCACCCTTGGCGATCATCCCGGTGTCGAACGACCCGTT
>JANOTJ010000059.1:0-5307 GCA_031416295.1 Chloroflexota bacterium | reverse complement strand
GCTCGGGGACGCGGTCGTGCGTACGCTCGAGACCGTGGCGCCGGGCCTCTCGGGGCGCGTGCGCGTACGCCAGGTCCTGACGCCGCTCGACCTGGAACGCGAGTACGGCCTGACCGGCGGACACCCGTTCCATGCCGAACCAGGGCTCGACTCGTTCTTCCTGTGGCGTCCGCTGCTGGGCTGGGCCCGCTACCGGATGCCGCTCGACGGGCTGTACCTGGCCGGATCCGGAGCGCATCCGGGTGGCGGCGTGACCGGGGTCCCCGGTCGCAATGCCGCGCGTGAGGTGCTCCGGGACCTCAAGCACCGCCGCCCACCAGCGGACCACGCATCATGATCTCGTCGGGCAGCGGCTCGTAACCCAGGCGCGCGTTCACCGCGCGCATCGGCGCGTAACCCAGGCGCGCGTTCACCGCGCGCATCGGCGCGTTGCCCTCGTCGTTGCCGGTCTCGAGGGCGGTGAGCTCGTGTTCGATGGCCCACGCGATGGTCGCGAGCTTGAGCGCGGTCGCCAGGCCACGACCGCGCCACGCCCGGCGGACTGCGGTCATGTCGTGCCAGGCGACGTTCGTCCGGCCGGGCGGGTAGAGCAGGCAGGCATAGCCGACCACCCTTTCCGTTCCCGCCTCGACGGCGACCATGAACGCCCCAGCCGGAATGCCCGGCCGTTCCACGTCCCGAGCCCGGAATTCGGCAAGGTCACCGACCGCCATCGGCGCGTCGCCGCCCGGGATGTCCTCGAACGTCTCCAGGGCGACGTCGTGGACGCCGCCGACGAGCTCCGGGTGCTCGGCGAGGTTCGTCAGCGCCAGGCCGGCGGGCATCGTGAACGGGGGCGCGGTGCGACCTGCGAGATCCAGGCGCACGGCTTTCAGCCGCTCCAGCTCCGTGAAGCCGCGATGGCCCAGGAACTCGATGGCCTCGGGTCGGTGCGCGCGGCAACGGAGCTGGAGTCCGGTCTTGCCGGCGTTCGCGGCCGCGCCGGCGATCGCCGCGAGCAGTGCCGAACCGACGCCGCGCCGGCGTGCATGGCGCAGCACCCCGAGTGTGGCCCACAGGTCCGGGTACGAGGGTGGCTGGACGTAGATCCGCCCGACCGTCGCGGCCCCCACCACCTCGCCCTCGAGTACGGCCAGATATCGGACCGTGCCAGGGTACGTGGCGTCGGCCCAGCGGAGTTCGTCGAGGGTCGTCGGCTCGTCGGGCGTGGTCGCGTCGTTGATCGCGACGAGGGTCGCCAGGTCATCGTCCGATGTCGCGAGGCGGACCGTCACCGCGAGGGTCAGTGATCACGCAGGTTCGCGGTCATCCGCGGCCCGGTCGTGACGGCACCCTTCGATGCGGACCCGACGAGCGCCGCGTACTTGGCCATCACACCGCCCGCGTAGTGCGGCGGACGCGGCGACCAGGCGGCGAGGCGCCGGGCGATCTCTTCCGCGGACACGTCGAGATCGAGCGCCTTGCGATCGACATCGATGACGATGGTGTCGCCCTCCTCGACGATCGCGATGGGCCCGCCGAGGGCCGCCTCGGGCGCCACGTGGCCGAGCATCAGCCCGTGGGTGCCGCCGCTGAATCGACCGTCGGTGACGAGCGCGACCGAATCCCCCAGGCCCTCGCCCACGAGGGCGCCCGTCACGCTGAGCATCTCCTGCATCCCGGGGCCGCCGACCGGGCCCTCCCAGCGGATGACGACGACGTCGCCCGCGACGATCTTCCGGTCGCGGACCGCCTCGTAGCACGCCGTCTCCGAGTCGAACACACGGGCCGGCCCCCGGTGCATCCGACGCTCGTGGCCGGCCAGCTTCACGACGCAGCCGTCGGGCGCGAGGGTGCCGTGCAGGATGGCCAGGCCGCCCGTGGCCTTGATCGGCGTATCGATGGACACGACCACCTTCTGACCGGGCGTCGCCGCGGCCGCCGCGCCGATCTCGGCGATCGTTCGACCATCCACGGTCGGTGAGCCGCCGTTGAGCAGGCCCGGACGGCGCAGCAGCTCGCGCATGATCAGGCTGATCCCGCCGGCGTCGTGCAGGTCCGCGGCGGTGAACCGGCCTCCTGGCTGCATGTCCGCGACGATCGGGGTCCGATCCGCGATCGCCCCGAACTCGTCGATGTCGAGGGGGATGCCGAACTCGTGGGCGATCGCAAGCAGGTGCAGGACCGCGTTGGTCGAGCCCCCGGTCGCCGCCACGGACGCGATGGCGTTCTCCAGGGACTGGCGGGTCACGAACCGCGACGGCCGTATGTCGCCGCGGACGAGGTCCATCACCAGCTCACCGGCCCGCCGGGCGGCGTCGTCCTTGGACGGGTCCTCGGCCGGGATGCTGTTGAGCCCCGCGGGGGAGAGCCCCATGAACTCCAGGACCGTGGACATCGTGTTGGCCGTGAACTGACCGCCGCAGGCACCCGGTCCCGGGCAGGACAGGCTTTCCACCTCGTACAGCTCATCGAGCGTGATCTTGCCGGCGCGGTAGGCCCCGATGGCCTCGAAGATGGACACGACCGTCGCGCTGCGCTGGCCGTGGATGGTCCCCGGATAGGTCGTCCCGCTGTACAGGATCAGGCCCGGAACGTCCAGTCGACCCATGGCCATCGCGGCGCCCGGGCCGGTCTTGTCGCAGCCGATGACGCACACGACCCCGTCGAGCAGATGGCCGCGCACGACCAGTTCGATCGAGTCGGCGATGACCTCCCGACTGACCAGGCTGGTCTTCATCCCCTCCGTGCCCATCGACACGCCGTCGCTGACGCTGATCGTGTTGAACTCCATGGGCGTGCCGCCCGCCGCCCGGATGCCGGCCTTGACGTGCTCGGCCAGGCGTCGGTGGTTGTAGTTGCATGGCATCGTCTCGATCCAGCTCGTGCCCACCCCGACGAGCGGCTTGGCAAGGTCCTCGTCCGTGAACCCGATGGCCTTGAGCATGCCGCGGGCGGCCGCCCGGTCCGGGCCGTCGGTCAGGGCGGCCGAATGACGCTTGGCGGGGTCGCTGGGACGGTCGTAGGGATGGCCGCCGGGGGCGGAGGTCTTGTCGGGCATCGGGGCGTGCGTCTCCGGATGGGTGACGGGTCAGGCAGGCTCGCTGCCGAAGGTCAGTGTAGGGCGGGCCGCTCCGTGTCCGCCGTGAGCCTGGCCTGCACCTGTGACGTGGCCGCCGCCCGGCTGCCCGCGTGTCCGGTCACGGCCTCCAGGAATGCGGTTCGATCCAGGCTGAAGGCGATCACCGGTCCGACGGCCCGTACGGATGCCGTCCGCGGTACGTGCTGCATCAGGGCGATCTCGCCGATGCCGTTGCCCGGGCCGATCGTTCGCAGCGTTTGCCCTGCCCGGGTAACCTCGACTGTGCCTGCGTCGATGATCACGTAGACGAGTCCCGGTTCGCCCTCGCGCATGACCCACTCGCCGTCAGCAAAGGCCACCGGCACCAGGCTGGCCGCCAGGTGCTCCACCGTGGCCAGCGAGAGCGGCGCGAACAACGGATCACCGTGGACCAGTTCTGCGCGCCTGGCGCCCCCTGTGCCACCCTCGTCCATCCGGCGCAGGGCGGGGGTGAACAGCACTGCCCCGATGGGCAGGATCAGGCCGCTCACGATCAGCGCACCCCGGATCCCGAGACCTTCGACGAGGACGGACGCGACGACACCGCCGACTGCCACCCCGCCGTTCGCGACGCTGTCGATGAGCCCCAGGACGGCGATCCGACTCGCGTTCGGTGTCGTCCGCTGGATGAGTGTGAAGCCACTCACATCGATGAGTGCGTTGCTCACCCCGACGGCGAGCATGGCGACGAGGGCGACCAGCGGATGCACGAGGAGCCCGATGACGGCGATCGGCGCGCCCCAACCGGCCATGGCCAGGCCGAACGCCGGTGAGAGTCGCTCCCGACCCGTGAGCGCGATCGCCACGACGGCGCCGCCGAGCCCGCCCAGGCCGAGCGCGGCGTTGAGTGCCCCGACGCCCGGTTCGCCCATACCCAGGAGCTCGATTGCGGCCACGACGACGAGGACCGTGAGCAGCCCGCGGACGAGCGTCTGGAGCCCCAGGCCGAGGACGATCAGTCGTGGTCCAGGGAGGTCAACGAGAGCGCGGACACCCGCTGAGAGCTGGCCGAGCACGGCGCTCGGGGACGTGTCGGAGCGCCCGACCGCCGGCACATCCAGCCGGGCGATGGCGGCCACGCCGATCATGTAGATCACGAAGACCGCGATGGTGGCGCCCGTCGGACCCGTCGACACGAGCAGCAAACCGGCGAGTGCCGGGCCGACAAACGTGCCGAGTCCCTCCGCCGCGCTGGAGGTGACGTTGGCGGCGATGAGCTGGCCGGGTGTCCGCGCGACAGCGGGAAGCAGGGCCATATGCAGGGGGCGACCGAAGGCGCCGACGCTCGCCTCGAGCGCAACGACGACATACAGGAGCAGGACCGGGAGATCCAGGGCCGCGACCCCGATTGCCAGGACGATCGAAGCCGTCCGGATCGCGATCACGGCCCGAAGCACGGCTTCCGGCCGCCAGCGGACCGTGGGCACGCCGGCGAACGGCGCGATGAGGGTCGGCAGGACGAATCGGGCCAGCCCCAGGATGCCCACCGCGACCGCCCCACCGGCCTCGTACGCACCGACCAGGGTGGTCACCAGGAACGCCCACTTGCCGGCGTTCACGGCGAACCAGGCCACGGTGAGCCGCCGAAGCGCGGGGTCGTCGAGCGTCGTCCGGAAGGCGTCGACGGCCGTGTTCGAACCGTCCCCGAATCGTGGCATCCAGGGAGCATAGTCGGCCTGCGTCCCCGAAGGCCCCGTGCGTGCTCGTGTGCGAATCGCCGCACACGATGGTCATGCCCGGCTGGGTGAGCCCGCGCTCCGGGCCGATGACGTGGCATGGGCAGGCCGCGCGGCGTCGTCGGGATGGAGTGATCCGCGGTCGCAAGGACCTCGAGGCGGTCGCGAGTCGATGCGACGAGGTGGATGTCGCGGCCGGGAAGGTGCTCATGACGCAGGGGTCGTACGGTGCCGAGTTCTACGTTCTCGTGGACGGCGCCGTCTCGGTCGAGCGCGATGGAGCGCACATCCGCGACATCGGCGCTGGTGGCTTCTTCGGGGAACTCGCGCTGTTGGCCAGGATCATGCGCACCGCGACCGTGACCACGACCGCCCCGAGTCGACTGCTGGTCCTTGGCGCCCGGGAATTCACCACGCTCCTGCACGACCACCCGAGCATCCAGGCCGCCGTCCTGCACGCCGTCGCCGAGCGGATGGCCACCCTGGAGCCCAACGCGACGCACTGAACGCTACGAGCCGAGCGCCGGCCCC
>JANOTJ010000058.1:0-2382 GCA_031416295.1 Chloroflexota bacterium | reverse complement strand
AGACATCGAGCGACGAGACATCACCGATATCGACCAGGTTGGACATGCGAACCTCCAGTCTTGGCGATGGGACGTTGATATGGCGTTAATCATCGACGCATACCGTCATCAAGGTCCATCGATCTTCGTAGAGCGAGCACGCCTTGGCCACGATCACCTCCGATGTCCTGCGCACGACCCCGCTCTTCCAGGGGATGACCGACCGATCCATCGATGCGATCGATCGACTGGCCCGACCGGTCTCGTTCCAGGCGGGCGAGACGCTTGTTCGCGAGGGAGACGTGGGCGACTCGTTCATCATCGTCCTCAGCGGGTCGGCGTCGGTCGATCGGGCCGGAACGGCCATCCGGTCGCTCGGCGCGGGCGACTTCCTGGGCGAGATCTCGCTGCTCGATGGCGGACCGCGGACGGCGACGGTGACCGCCGACTCGGCGATCGACGGCCTGCTCATCGATCGCGAAGGGTTCGAGCGCCTGATGAACGAATTCCCGGTCATGCGCCTGGACATCGTTGCGGCGCTCACCCACCGGCTCCGCGCCCACGCCCCGGCAGTCACCGACTGAAGCGTCGCTCGGCACTGGGTTGACTTGACCCGGGCGTAGCGCCCCGCCATCGTTGCGGCGATGGTTGCCCGCCTGTCGCTGCCTCCGCCGTCGAACCCTCGCGGGATCCTGTTCTTCGTGCACGGGGCGAACGAGACGTCAGACGGGCTGGCCCGAAACGTCGCCCGGATCGAGGACCAGGTGCGCAAGCGCGGCTGGGACGTCAAGGTCGTCGCCCCGGAGTGGCGCCGCCGGTCGGGCCTGCGCCTCGGGAACTGGCGCAAGGCGCTGTATCGCGTGGCACGCCCGCCATCGATCGCGATGCCGACGCTGGCCGCCGGCATCCGGCGCGACGCCGTGATGAAGATCGTGACCTCGTATTTCGAGCCGCGGCGTGACGCCCTGATCGACGTCGTGGGCGCGCAGGTGCTCAGCGACGTCATCGGCTACCACCGCCATCGTGAGAGCATCCACGCCATCCTGCGCGAGGAACTGGAACGGGCCGTGGATGCCGCGAACGGTGCCCCTGTGCTGCCGGTGGCGCTCTCGCTTGGCGGGATCGCGCTCGTGGACCTCCTCGGAGAGTGGCGGGACGCGCCCGTGGAGGCGTGCGTGACGGTCGGATCGCAGGCGCCGCTGCTGTACACCTTCGACGCCATCCCTTCGATGCCCTACGACGAGGCGAGCCCGCCGTACCTGCCGGTCTCGTGGCTCAATGTCTACGACACGCGCGACTTCCTGTCGTTCCTGGCCGAGCCCCTGTTCCGGCGCACGGACGGCCTCGCCAGCGTGGTTGACTTGCGAGTCCATTCGGGCAAGGACTTCCCGAAGTCGCACAGCGCGTACTGGGAGCTGCCCGCCGTGTGGGAGGCGATTGCCACGGCCTTCACCTGGCATCGACTCGAGCCGCTCACCGTGCGCCAGGCACGGGCCCTCGGCTTCGAGGCGCGCAGGAAGGCGGCACCGCGAGCCCCGTAAAAACCCACGGTCGCACCATGATCGATTGTCGATTCGGCGGTAGGCCGTTCGTCGTGCTCATGACGGCGGGCACAAGGCCCGGCGCAGACGGAGGACTCGACCGATGGCGAACTACCTGCTCGTGTACCACGGCGGCTCGATGGCGGAGACCGAGGAGGCCCAGGCCGAGGTGATGGCGGCCTGGACCACCTGGTTCACGGCTCTCGGCCCGGCCGTCGTGGATCCCGGGAACCCCGCGTCGCGCACGAAGCACATCGGTGCCGGCGGCGCGGTCAGCGACGACGCAGCCGGCCCGTCCGGATACTCGATCATCTCGGCCGACTCGCTGGATGCGGCCGTGGAGCTCGCCAAGGGCTGTCCGGTCCTCGGCGGCGGCTCGACCATCCAGGTCGTGGAGACCTTCGCGGTCATGTAGGTCTCAGGGGACGGGCGTCGGAGTTGTCTCCGGTGCCCATCCTCAGGGTCCCCGCGGCTACAGGGTCCCTGCGGCCACTCTCGTCGCCACCCGGACGAGCAGCTCGATGGCATCGTGATCCGCGAGCCCGGCAGACGTGAGCGAGCGCCAAGTATCGAAGGCCATCGCGTGCGTGATGAGCGCGTCGAGGGAGGCGCGATCGCCATCCGAGGCGACCCAGCCGCCAGCGAGCGCCGCGTGGACGGCCATCATCCGGATCTCGAACACGTCCGGTTCGGTGGGCGGCGGGGCTTCGGGATCGATGTCGTGGAGGACATTGGCGAGCATCCGTTCATTCGCGCGGAACCACGCGTAGATGTCGGCGAGTCCGGCGCGCATTCGCTCGATGGGATCGGCGATGTGGTCCCACGACGTCGCAACGGGCATGGACGTCGCCCGGATGCCGTG